>NZ_QTQM01000045.1:0-64343 GCF_003854225.1 Burkholderia sp. Bp8986
GCGCCCGCTTTCGCGAGCTCCAGCGCGATTTCCTTGCCGATGCCGCTTGCGGCGCCCGTGACGACTGCGGTCTTGCCATTCAGGTTGCTCATTTCGAATTCCCGTGGTGAAAGGATTGACAGGGAGAAAGGACTGCGGACGTGTTACTGAGCCAGGTAATCGTAGACGACTTCGCCGAGGCCGAGTGTCAAATCCGCGACGAGGTGGCGCGCTTCGACGATCTCGAGCACCGGCAGGTCGGCCACCGGCGCGAGCGCGTGCGGTGCCAGTTCGAGCGACGCGGGGCCCGTCCACGCGCCCTTCATCCTGATGTCCTGCATGTAGTAGCGCACCAGTTCGCACACGCGCGCGGTGCCGTCGACGTGCGGGATGATCTTCAGCAGGAAGTTCGGGCCGGCGAGGCGCTTCGTCTGCTCGTCGATGTCGAGTTCCTTGTGCTTGTAGCCCATCGTGCCGGTCGCGACGCGCACCTTGCCGTAGTCGAGCGTGCCCAGGAGGTGGTCGGTGTTCACGTGCAGCGTGGGCGACGCGAGTTTTTTCGGGAAACCCCACAGCTCGCGGCCGCCGGCGATCGGCGGGTGATCGTCGAGATACATCGCGAGCGTGTAGCCGCCGGCCTGGCCGTTGTACTCGACGGGGATCACCTGGCCGCTTTCCGTGTAGTCGCCGAAGCCGGTCGAATCGGCCATGCGAATGAATTCGTAATGGACGAGCGGCTCTTTGACCTGCAACGGCTCGGGCACGATTTCACGCAGACGGTCCGGATCGGTGCGGTACGTGATGATCAGAAACTCACGATCGACGAAACGGTACGGGCCCATCGGAAAGGCCGGGCTGGTCAACGGCATCGCAAACGCTTTCGATCGGACATCGCTGGGTTTCATGCGGACTCCTTGTTGTTGATCGCTTCGTGGATGAGTGCTCGTAAGCTCGTAATCCTATGCCTGTGCGTTGCCGTTGTGCGATGCCGCATATGGAATTAATTGTTGCCGATTTCGAATGATTTGCGAGGCAAATATTGAGACGAACGGTGCAAACGGCATGGCGCGCGTGAGCGGTCCGATACTCGCACGGGTCGGTGACGCCACGATGTGAAAAAGGTGAGCCTTTACGGGATGGTCGGTGAGCTTTTACGGGAGACCGTCGCGCGTGAATGTGACAATTGTGTGAACTTGTGTTGCAGTACAGGCTCTAAGTGCGTTCGCGCGCGGGCCTCGGTCCTGGTCACCGGTCGCCCGGCGCATTAAGCACTGCTTAAGCGAGTGAGCACTAGCATCGTTCGCATCCGACCGGCACCGCCGGTCCCGTCACGACATCCCACGCAACCGGATTCATGCAGAACCTCAATCTCACCCTGTTTTCCGCCTTCAATGCCGGCGCCGCGCCGCACCCCGGCGTTGCCCACCTCGCGATCTTCGCCGCCGACTGGCTCGTCTATGCGCTGCCCGCGATGCTGCTGCTGACCTGGATCTTCGGCGAACGCCCGACGCGCCGCCAGGCGATCGAGGCCGGCGTCGGCACGTGTGTGGCGCTGGCGCTCGCGCAGGTGATCGGGCATTTCTGGTTTTCGCCGCGGCCGTTCATGGCCGGAATCGGCACGCAACTGATTCCGCATGCGCCGGACAGCTCGTTTCCAAGCGATCACATGACGTTTGCCTGGAGTCTCGCGGTCGGCATGATGCTCGCCGGTACCACGCGGCTGACCGGCGTCGTGATGGCCGCGATGGCCGTCGCGATTGCATGGGGGCGTGTGTATGCGGGCGTGCACTGGCCGTTCGACATGGCCGGCGGCGTGCTGGTCGGCACGGCCGGCGCGCTGGCCGCGCACCTGTACGGACAACGCGTGGTCGAGCTGCTCGAACGGATCGGCGACGTCGTGCACGCGGTGCTGATGGGGCGCGAGCGCACGCCCTGAGCGGCAGGACTACGCGGGAGAAGTGCGGGCCGGACGCCGTCAACCGGGCGTCTTGGCTGCTTCCGCCGAAGCGGACGGGCCGCCGCCCGCTTCATGCAGTTCGGGCGTCTCGCCCGGATGCTGCGCGGCGTCACGTTCGAGCGCGCTTTCCTTCAGGATCGCGCACATCGCGACGAACAGCGCGAGCACGACGACCGCCAGGCCGCAATAACCGGCGATCTTCAGATTGCGAAGGAAAGGCGAAGCGTGGCGTTCTCTCGTCATGACCGGGCGCTCCTGGGCGGGCTGCGGCGGCTGTCGCCCGACAGCGGCGTCGCAGACACAGATATATACCAGCCGCCCCGCCGATGCCAAGCCCGCCCGTGCGCGGGCACCCGTTCGCGTCAGTCTTCCAGCGTTTCGTGCACGGCCGTCGCGCCGCGCTTCCAGTAGGCCGCCGCGCGGATGCGCGACTTGTCGACGCCGCGCTCGCCGGTCAGGTACTGACGCACCGCGCGCATCGCTTGCGCTTCGCCTGCCGCCCACACGTAACCGTCGCCGGAGGACGGCAGCGGCAGCTCGCGCACCGCGTTCAGCAGCAGGTCGCCGTCCGCGGCGTCGGCTTCGTCGCGAAAGCGCCAGATTTCATGCACGTCGGCACGCGTATCGAACGCGATCTGCGCGGTGCGATCCGCGACTTCCAGCACGACCGCCGTGCGTGCGCCGGCAGGCAATTGCTCGAGACGCCGCGCGACCGCCGGCAGCGCCGTATCGTCGCCGATCAGCAGATGCCAGTCGAAATCGATCGGGACCACGAACGATCCGCGCGGGCCGCCGATGCCGAGCCATTGGCCGACGCGTGCCTGTGCCGCCCAGTGCGATGCGGGGCCCGGATGGTTCAGCACGAATTCCAGATCGAGTTCGCAGGCGGCGCGGTCGAAACGGCGCGGCGTGAAATCGCGCGCGACCGGCTTCGGTTCGCCTTCGGGAAACTCGGGGCCGTTCGCGCCGAGCGTCGGCATCGCGGGGCGTTCGGCGCCGGGCGGCGGGAAGAACACCTTCACGTGATCGTCGAACGACGACGATTCGAAATCCGCGAGGTCGGGGCCGCCGAGGGTGACGCGCAGCAGGTGCGGCGTCACGGCGTGCACGCGCACGACCTGCAGCAGGCGGAACTTGAGGGTATGGCGCACGCGCGTGACGGCGCGTTCGGAGGGGTTCTGCATCAATCCGTACTCCTTGGGTTTTGACGGGACGGCGCGGGTTACGCGCCGGTGCCGCCTTCGATTTCGGCCGTCGCGCGGCGCATGATTGCCGCGATGCGCCGCTGTTCGTCGGCATCGGCCGCGCTCTTGTGGAGCAGCGCCCGCTTCAGTGCAAGGCGGGCCTCGACGAACTCCGGCAGCCAGCCGGGCTGCGTGTCGTCCTGTGCCTCGCTGCCCGCCGCTTCGCCGGCGAACGCGCGACGCATGAATTCCATCTTGCGTGCGAGGTGCGTGAGGCGCGCGAACAAGGTGTCGACGCGTTCGCGCTGTGCATCGAGATGCGCGCGGCCGGCGTCGGTCAGCGCATAGCGCTTGCGGTTGCCTTCCGCCTGCGATGCGACGAAACCGACTTCGTCGAGATACGTGAGCGCCGGATACACCATGCCGGGGCTCGGGCTGTAGAAGCCGTTCGAGCGCGTATCGAGCGCCTTGATGAGTTCGTAACCGTGGCTCGGTTGCTCGGCGACCAGCGCGAGCAGCAGCAGCTGGAGATCGTCGGAGCTGAACTGGCGGCCGCGCGGCATGCCGTCGTCGCCGAAATCGCCAAAGCCGCCGCGTCCGCCACGGCCACCGAACGGGCCGCCGCCGAATGGATCGTGGCCGCGCCGATGGCGGCCGATCAGTTGCCAGACACTGGTGTACCAGTCAGGGCCCGCATGCGCACCATGACCGTCGCATCGGGCATGGCCGCGGGAGGAGTTGTGTCGCATGATCGTGTCCTATATGTCGTAAAACATATCTAAAGATATATATCGAAAGATAGGGTGTCAAGGAGGATTATTGGGGGGCGGATGTTGATAGGAGGGGGATGTAGGCTGGAAAAACGGTGGCCCTTTTTTGCAGTATTTGAACAAAACTATTAATTTCCCAATCCAATAGCTACCGCTCGAGGTTGACGGGAAGTTCCGCCTAAATGGCGCCCAGCGTCTCGAGACGGGAGATCGTTGCTGTGGCATTGCGGATTGGCAACGGGGCATTGCGATACCAGAAGAGCGTGCTCTGTACGTCGCCGGAAATATCGGTTGCTGCCCGAATGATCCGAGGCGCGTCTCCAAGGAACTTCCGTACGCTCTCGGAGCCTGCCAAACGGCTCATCATGTTACGGTGTACATGGGCCAGCCCCGCGAGCGTTTGCATATGGATGTGGATGTGCAAAGCGAGAGCGAATCGCTTCGCCGAGACGATCGGAGCGATGCTCGTCGGTCCTCTCAATGACGCCATGAATTAGGCGAAATCGCTGGAACTGCCGGTGATATCGGATTCCACGACTGCTTTTTATTGCACGCTATATGCACATTTATAGCACCAGCATTCACTTCGGCCCGTCCAGCCAAGACGAACACAGCGATGGAAGCGTGTACGCGCCTTGGGCGGGGCCCGGGAGACATCCGACGTTCGGAGCACTGCGCGTCGGTCCAGATAGAGCGGCGGAATATAGTGTTCTTCGTCGAATAACATGAAAAATTGTTAGTCGGCATCCCCGATTGTTATTTCCGTGTCACATTTTGGTAAACTCGCGCGCAGCCGCCAGCTATTTAGAACAGCAACATCCGGCGGGTCATAACGAATCAAACTGAGAGACCGTCGTGGATATCCGAGAGTCGTTCCGCAAATTCGTATCGGGAATCGATGCGAATCGCCGGCCGGTCGTGCTGAATTGGGGTAAGGCGCAGCACGCGCTGGCGTCGAAGATCGCGTTGCAGCACGCGAGCATCCGCGAAAGCATGATGACCGGCATCAGCGGCTATCTGACCTGCATTTCGCAGCAGGGCGATTTGCCTCCGAAGCTTTTCATTGGTGCGCCGGTCTCAGTCGGTATCGTCACGGATCGCGGCCAACTGCATGCCATCAACGCAATCGTCAGCGCCGTTCAGATCGGCCGGACCGACGGGGAGCTGACGGTTTACCAGTTCACCGTGACCGACGCGGTGAACCTGCTGCAAAAGCGCACCAATTCCCGCATCTTCCGTAACGTCAGCGTTGTCGATGTACTTGGAGTCGTCCTGAGCGAATGGCGACAGCGTAGTGTTGCCCTCGCGCAGGCGTTCGAGTTCGACCTGTCCCAACTCGACAGATCCCGCTATCCAAGTCGCTCTTTCGTACGCCAGGTCAACGAATCTGATGCCCGTTTCATCTCCCGGATTGCACGTCGCGACGGCATCACGCTGTTCGTGCGCGCCGGACGGGTGAGCGGGGAGGCGAAAGACGGCGATCCTCCCGTGCATACGCTGGTGTTCTGCGATGACCCTCAGAAACTGAGCGAGTCCGCCGCAGGTACAGTGCGCGTCCATCCACGAGACGCTGGAACGGAACAGCGCGACACCATCACCGCTCTGACGATGCGCCAGCAACTGATTTCGGGGGAATCGGGGCGACCTTCGTGGGACTACCGATATGCCCGCGTGGACCAGTCGAGCGCATCGACAAGGATCGATCAAGGCGAATCGGGTAACGATCTCGCGAAATTGCTATCGGACTTCGTGATCGACGTCCCGCATATGGCGGACTCGTGGGCAGACCACGAACGGATGACGGAAGATCGCATTCTGGCTCATGAAGCGCAGGCGGTTCGATACGACGGCGTGAGCGGAATTCGCGACCTCGCAGTCGGCTCATGGATCACGATCGCCGGAGAGGACGAGTGGGGCACGCTCCCGTCCGACAAGCAGCAATTCGTGATTACGTCACTGCACCACGAGATCTGGAACAATCTGCCCAAAGGGTTGAACGAGCGTGCGCAGACGCTGTTCGCCGCCAGCCACACGCTTCAGCAGCCACGCTCGCTGAGCGATGGCGACCCGTCCGGGCAGGATACGCGCTACGAAAATACGTTCTCGTGCGTGCCGCGTGGCACGCCTCTCACGCCGCTTTACGATCCCAAGACCGACCTTCCGCCGACGCCGTTGATTACCGGGCGCGTGGTCGGGGCCGAGGGCGAGGAGGTCAGTTGCGACGAGAATGGCTGCGTGTTCGTGCAGATTCTCGGTCAGGATTCCCGCGATCATGCGCACGCGCAGGGTGCCGGAACGAACAGCAACGAGAGCGACAGCGCACCGATCCGCGTGGCATCCAGTCTGGCCGGGCCGAATTTCGGGGAGACTTTCTTGCCGCGGGTGGGCACCGAAGTTCTGCTCGGGAGCCTCGGCGGGGATCCGGACAGGCTGGTCATCATCGGCGTGCTGGCAAACGGCGCGAACATGCCGGCGAGTTTCACTCATACGGGCAGTCTGCCGGGCAATCGCTTTCTCTCCGGTATCAAGACGAAGGAAATCAAGGGGCAACGCTACAACCAGCTTCGTCTTGACGATACACCGCAGCAAATCAGCGCGCAGCTTGCATCGGAGCATGCGCATAGCCAGTTGAATCTCGGCTACCTGACGCAACCACGCGACAACGGACAGGGTGCAGACCGCGGCCAAGGCGCCGAATTGCGCACGGACGCGGCAGCTGCGTTGCGCGCGGCGCAAGGGATGCTTCTGACGACTTACGCGCGTACGCAGGCGAGCGGCGGACAGCTTGACCGCAATGAACTCGTCGAGTTGCTCGGCGAATGCGCTGAGCTGTTCAAGGCGTTGGGAGATTACGCCGGACAGCACGGCGGCACGGCGACCGATGCGACGGGGCAGCAAGCTGTCGTGACCGCCTTCAAGGGATGGACGCCGGGCGGCCACGCTTCAGGCGACGACCGTGCGTCGAACGCCGACGCAGACGACTCACAGGCGCTGATGGCATTCGGCGCAAAGGCGGGCGCGCTCAATATCACCCCGAAGACTTACGTGACCTACGCCGGCGAGAACATCGATCAGATCGCGCGGCAGAACCTGCAATTCGCCGGCGGTCAGCGCGTAATCACGACGGCGGGCCAGGGCATCCACCTGTTCGGGCGCGGAGAAGGCGTCCGTGCGATTGCCGGCGAGGGCCCCGTTGTCTTGCAGGCGCAACAGGACACGCTTGCGGCGACTGCTCAGAAGGGGATACAGATCATGTCGGTCGGCGACGAGGTGTTGATCTCGGGCAAGTCGATCCGGCTCGTCGCGGAAGACGGAAGCTACGTGAAAGTCGGTGGCGGCGTCGAGGTCGGTTCCGACGGTGCGTTCACCGCGCACACGGCGGGACATGATTTCGTCGGCCCGAACACGGACCACGTTGCGCCGCCGGCGTTCAATCGCGGAGGAGCCGATCAGAAGTTCCGCTTGCGGTACCCCGGCACAGACGGTGACGACGGTACGCATCCCGTGCCGAATCGTCCGTACAAGATCACGCTGCGCAATGGCCAGGTCATTAACGGGGTCTCGGATGCACACGGGTTGACGGAGCTGGCATCGAGCGACGCGATGCACATTGCACACATTCAGGTTTTCGACGTTTAAGGCAGGCGATCATGTCCGATACCACAACCTCGTCGCCCCGGATCGTCGGCGAACATCAGGCGATTCTCAATTGCAATCGGCCGCAGGATGCGTTCGTCAATACCGACGTACAAAATCGCTTCCCGTGCACGACGATCCTGATCCATGGCGTGAATGACCTTGGAACGGATTTCGGCACGGTCGAAGGCGGACTGTGCGATGGATTGAACGACCGCCTCGGTCGCACCGATTTCAAGGGCGCGGAGTACTCGCACGGCCGCATGGCGAACGACCCGAGCCAGGTGAGCGTTGCCGACATGATGAAGAACATGGACGACGCCATCTATCGTCGGCAGGAAAGCGAAGAGACAAGGAGCCCGTTGATTCCGTTTTATTGGGGGTTACGCGTCGGGAAGGAGGATTTGCCCCGGGACCCCAATAAGGAAACCGTCAACGGCCAGTACGTCGACCGGTTCGGCAACCGCCTCGATGAGCACCGCGCGCGCAACGGCGGATTCTTCGCCAACGCGACCAACAACATCCCCGACATGTTCGACTCGAATTTCAAAGGGGGAATGACGACGAAAATTCTCGACCGGATGCAGGGCGACCCGACGCACCCGCTTCGCGAGGCGGAAAATCGGCACTACATGTTGCTGGCAGCTCGGCGGCTCGCGGCATTGGTGCGGCAAATCCGCCTTATCGACCCGGACGGGACGGTCAACATCATTGCGCACAGTCAGGGCACGCTGATATCGCTGCTCGCCCAGGCCTATCTCGTCGAGGGGCTGATTCCCAACCAATGTGGCCCGGCTGACCGTCCTGCCGACACGTTGGTCCTGATCGACTCGCCCTACAGCTTGAGCGAGGAGTTCATGGATCGGCTGCTGCAACGCGGGGACCAGCAGCAGACGGCTTACGCGCGTGCAAAGACCCTGGCAAACCTGGCCGGGTTTGTGGCGAGCGGCAAATATTCGACGCCACCACTCGATCAATTGAAGTACGTGCCAGGTCGGGACAATTTCGGCATCGTCGGCCCGACGTGGGATCCCGTGCAGGCGACGCGCCTGAGCGCGTTGCAAGGCAACGAATGCGTCGTGTTCGCCGAGCGCGACAATCGCGGCAAAGTGTATATGTACTTCAGCCCGGAGGATGCGACCGTCGGTCTGCGCGGCGTCAATGGCATGGGTTGCTCGGGCTTGCCCGACTCAATCCACGTGCGTGCGGCGCAGCGGGGAAGCAAGCCTGAGAAAATCGATCTGCTGTCGGCGGCTTTCCGGCAGCGTGTCTTTACCCGGCGTCTGCGGCAGGGCAAGCCGGTTCAGGTTGGTACGCCGCCCGGAAACTTTACGATGCGGGAAAAGGGTGAAACATCCCATGGCTTGCCCGGCGGCTTCACGACATGGGTGAAATCGACGCAGATAAGCGTCGGTACCGAGCGCAATATCAATGGCGAAGCATTGACGCCACCGTTCGATCCCGAAATGGAAGGCAATGTGCTGCCTGGAACGGAGGTAACGCCGCTTTCGGCAAATAATGCTGGCGAGTATGCGCCCGGCAAACAATCCATTGACCAGCTCGAAGCGGAAATTGCCTTGAGCACGAACAGTGGCGAAGGTGCGTTGCAGCCATTGCCCGCACAAACCATCGAATGGCCAACGAGCGAGGATGGGACGCTGCCGACCACCGCCGAGGTCGAGGCGTCGTTGAATGCGGGCAAGGATCCAGACGATCAGTGCAAGGTAGGCCGGGTCGTGTCGACGGTACCGCCGTCGCCCGGGCACATCGTCGTCTATCGGCAGGAGACGCTCAACGAAGCCAAGGTTCGGCTGATGAATAATCATCAGGGAGAAAGCTCATATCACTCGGCGGTCATGAGCGGTCGTAGAAATCACCGCTGTGCGACCGCGTTCGATGTATCGGTAGGCCAGGCGCGTGCGCTGGACGATCCGGACTGGGCAAAACTCCTGCGGGCAATTGCCGATTGGAGACTTCCGGAGAGCGATATAGTAAAAGCCGAGAGAAAACTCGGCAAAAAGCTCGACCCCGTAACGTCCGAAATAGTAAAAGCCAATTGCAGCTATTACGAAAGCGGAGTTTTCCCGGAAGAAAATATCGTGCCCAAGGATTTTCCTGACGGTGTGGTCAGTGAAACCAGGAAAGATCGAAATAGCGAAGATACAAAAGAAGCACGATCGGTACATTGACAAATTGATGCGCCATGATTACGACAAACGTCACACGACCACCGGCTTCACGAATATTTCTGCTCGCACTCGCAATCCTGACTCTCTTATGGATTGCAGTCTTTGAGTTTGTTGTTGGAAGGGAGGGATTTTTGGGAGGGAATATTGCAATGTATCGACGCTTGTCGCTGCTGATCTTGCCGCCGCTATTGTTGGCGGCATGCGTCAGTATCGCCTATGGTGCCTCGTTGCGTCGAGACTCGCCGCCTCGAGACACGCCCGCTGCCGCTCGTCCCTCGAGCGTAAATGAAGCTGTCGTTGCCGGGGACGGATCTCGGGACGCACGGTTCACATTGGAGATACGACGCTTTGGCGTCGCCGTTGACCGGTTTCGCCAGCGTGCGCTATTGATGCGGCTGGACGAGGCAGGAACCAATGGAACGTTGCTCCTGCAAGATCCCAAACAATATCCGTGGTCGAGTAGTGATCGAAGCTTTGCGGGACATAAGCGCGAGAACAACGTTTTCGGCTATACATTGCGTGGATGGGTCGATTATTGGCCGATTCCCGTGATAGTGGCCGGGCCGCCCCGAAACGAGAGTGATCCGGATGCGGGGCGGATGGCAACCCACATCAGTAGTGCGGATAACGGGGCGGGGATTGGCAATACAATTTATACGAGACTCGATGAAATACATACTGCGTATGGGGACGATGTAGTCTCTAGAGCGTTTGATATTTTTGACCGCGAGCCGGACTTGCCGGCAGTAGTGTTGCTGGTTGAGGATGGAATCAACACGCGATCCTATTTGGGTACTCCGGGCGCCGATTACCTGGGTTTGTCCACAAAAGATGGAAACTTCGTACCAAAGAATCCGGACAGTTACGTTGCGTTGCTCGTGACGAGAAAGGATCGCGTTGACCGATTGATTCGTCCATATGTGGTGGACGCACCAGAGGCAATCGACAACACCCAGACCCGATATGACGTGATCAAGCTGTGGAATTATTTCTGGCAGCTTCAGAAAGCCTACTGGAAGAAGGGTGAAAAGGAGATGCCGGCGGATTATTGGCAGGCGAAGCTCCCCGAGTTCTGGAAGACCGCGTCGCTGAAGATACCGGACGGCTTCAAGCCGAACCCGTGGGTGCCGATTCCGTGGACGACGTGGCAACTGAAGGAGTACGACAAATGGCCGGTCCTGGCCAATCTGCATCGGCCGGTGCGAGTCGATCTGAGCAACGGGCACGGGGCGCCGTTGAAGAAGGGCGAGCGAATCGAAAAGATCCGCGCCGGCTGGCAGCAGGCAGTGGGCACGCTTGCGCCCGGCGAGCAGCCGGGACGGATGTTCTACGACACCGGCTCTTCGACCGCCAATCTCGCGTTGCTGGTGCAGTCGCTGCACGACAACCCGCAGCATATCGATATTGATGATCCGAAAGACGCATTCGACATGCAACGCCGTATCGGCGGCGACACCGGAACGAGCTCGATCTGGGTCCAGACCGCGCTGGCGCTGATGATGGGTTATGGCGACGGGAAGACGAGCGCGCTGATCAACCTGCGGGATCCGCTGCATGCCACGATCGTCATGCTGACGCCGTCGGACGCCGCGTCGCGGCAAGCGCATCCGCAGACGTTCAGCTGGGATTTCTGACGGACCGGATCGACACGTCATGGGTCAAAAGCGATACATCATCGAAGGCGATTTGCACAGCCACGGCGGACGCGTTGTGTCCGGGGCGCCGAACTCGCGAATCAACGGGCGCGCGATTGCACGCTTGCACGATCCCGCGATTTGCGAGATTCACGGCCTGACCTTCATTGCGACGGTGTCGGGGCACGCCCGGTTCGACGGGCAAGTCGCCGCATGCGACGGCGACTTGCTGGCATGCGGAGCACGCCTGATCGCGAGCCAGGAACAGACGGGAGGCTAACGGAAATACGGGGCACGTGGGCGGTGCGCCGGTCGAGCCGGGCGCCTCGCCCGATCGCGCCGGTGACGCTCAGATCACGAATTCCATCGGCTTCGTGCCGCATTGCGCATCGGGCAACGGCTCGCCACGCTGCGTCGCGGCCAACAACCGACCGATTGCAATGTGGACCACATCGGCGCGCACGCTCGACGGCGTGAAGCCTGCGGCGTTGTCGAGTCCCTCGCGGTGCGCTCGCATGATTCGCACGTCTTGCTGGATCACGGAATGCGTGTAGAGGTGCAGCAGCGGTTTCAGCGCGCGCAGCACCGCAGCCGGCAAGGAAAAGCGATAGGCGATGTATGTATAGACACGCGATCGACGCGTGTCGAGCGGCGTGATCTGGCTGATGATCAGAAAACTCGAACGGCTACCCCAGTGATAGTCGCACCGTGTGACGTTCGGTGCATAAAAATGATCGGTATGCCGAAGCGGTTCCCTGGACGGATTGGTCAGCCAGTCCAGCATGCCGATCTTGTCGCCATCATCGTGATACGTGACCTCGACGCTCTGCTGCTTCAGTTCGACGGTCGCCCGTAGTCGCCGCCCAGTGGATGAGCGAAAGATCCGGTCGTGCACGAACACCGTATGCGGGACGTCCATGAAGTTCTCGACCAGCGCACCGAGATCGCCATCGAACGTATTGACCATGTAGTACGACTGCCACGGCCGTTCGCCGTGGTGCGGCATGTCGAACGGCCGCTTCAGCGCTGGATCACCTCGCCCGCGATAGACCCAGACGAGGCCGTGCCGAGTCAGCACCGGCAACCTGCGCTGACGATATGGGTAGGTCGTACCGGTCGATTCGGCGCTTGCGCCGTCGATGCTGGGAATTCGGGTGACGCGGCCGTGCTGGTCGTAATGCCAGCCGTGATACGGACAGACGAGGCAGCCGTCGATGACATTCCCGGCCGACAACCGGGTGCCGCGATGCACGCATTGGTCGACGAGCGCGACGATCTCGCCGTCTGCCGCCCGGAATAGCACGATGCCGAGGCCGAGTACGCGCGTGCCGAACGGTTTGTCCCGCTTGACCTCGGCTTCGGTGCCCGCGACGTACCATTGCTCGACGAGCGCGCCGAAGGCTTCGCCATCGGCGTCCGGCTCGGATTCGTCGCACGGGGGGCACGTTGATGCGATCGATATGTTCAACATGAGCACGCGTCCTCGATGAATGCGCGGAGTGCGTCCGCCACGGCGGGCTTGGCCACCAGTGCGCGGGGTTTGACGTCGCCAGCCCGGATGCCAGCACGCTCGTGGGCTCGCTGGACGAGATCCGCCAGCTGGGCGGCACCCCCGGGTATACGAACCACGCGCAACGGGCCAAGCTGGCCGACCGTGCGTGCGTGTCGGTAGTGAAAAGCGCGGGCGAGAGCCTGTTCCAGCGCATCACGCAGGGCGGCGACGTCCTGCGTACCGCTTGCAAGCAACAGCAGGTAATGGGGCGGATCCGCGTCTGCGCACGGAATCACGCAACCTTCATCGCCCGGTTGCAGCACCTCGGAAAGCGACGCAGCCAGATAGGCTTCGTCCAGCTTTTCACCGACCAGATCGCTTTGCGTGCCAGCCCGCCCGACGAAGGCCACGCATGGCGTTCGTCCCGCATATCCGGTCACACGGACCCGATCGCCGAGCCGATAGCGGTACAGGCCGCCTCCGGTCGTCACGACGACCTCGACCGTATCGCCCGGCTTCAGTTCTTCCACGCCTATCGCGGTTCCATCGTCGAGCAGGAACTCCAGGAAGTGGCTGCAGACGGCGAGGGGACAGCCGGCCATATCGCCGAACGGCAGGCTGACCACCGCCTCGGTGGAAAACAAGCCTTTCGGAAGCCATGCGGCCTGCGGAAACAAGGTGCGGGCATGTGCGGCGTAGTGTTTGCTCGGACCGTCCATCCAGCAACTCACTGCCGCGAGCTGCGGCCACAGCCGGCTGCAGTGGCCATCGTCGAGTGCGCGCCGCAGCGCTGCCGTACGGTTCGACGGCAGCGAATCGAACAGGAAGGTGAGCGTATCGCCGCGTTGCGGTTCGGCTTCGTCGAACAGCGGACGAAGCAGACTGGTCAGGAAGGTCGGGCTCCATACGCTGATGAAGGCCAGATCATCAGCGGCGATCAGCGCGCGCAACGTTTCGTTGCGCCACGCCCGACCGTCACCCGATAGCGATGGTGCGACGAGCGTCGGCAGCAGATCGACGAGCGGGCTGTCGGCCAGGTATTCGAGATCGCTGTCCGATCCGATCATGATGCCGTTGGGAGCGCGTTCGCGCGCGTGCATTGGAGGTGACATCGACCAGTACGCGCGCCCGGCCGCGACGCCGGGCACGGCGCGATGCAGATCGGAGAGCCAGACGATCAGCGCGAACTGCAATTCTTCGAGAAAGGCCGGCGTATAGGGAATGAGCTTTTGCTGCTCGCTGCCGCCGCTCGTGCGCTCGAAGAAGCGTGGCGCTTGCGCGGTCAGGATCGGAGCGGACTCCTTGAGTGCACGATCAATCCATCGGGACATGCCGGCGTAGGGGGCCACCGGCACGCGCTCGCGAAATTGTGCCGGATCTGCGATATCGGCAAACCCGTTGGCAATGCCGAACGTCGTGTTCCGATTCGCGGCGAGCAAGCGTGACAGATAGGCCGCCTGCGCGTCGCCCGGCGCATCGAGCGCGCTGAGCCACGCGCGACGGAAGGGTTCTGCTGCCGCGCCAAACGTGGCCCACGCATCCTGTGCACGCACGTGCGTCCTCTCGTCAGAAATAGGTCTTTTCGAGCTGTGTCGGATCGCTGGGCAAACGCCGGGGCGCCTCGAACACATGCAGCCAACCGTACCACAGCGGTCGCGTCTCCGCTGCGTCGGAGCATGCATGAAGCTCCTGCCAGCGCAGGCTCGGATGCCGGTGATGCGTCAGGTTGTAGTTGAAGTTGAGCAACGCCCAGCGGATCAGTGCGGGGGCACGCATGTTGTATGTGCCCTCGACAACGTCGAGCGGAGTGTGCATGTGATACACCCATTGGAGCGACGACCACGAAAACGCGAATGCGAGGTAGGCAATCGCGATGTCGAGCACGCGCCAGTCCAGCAATGCACCCAGTGCAATCCACGCGGCCACGGCTGCGAGGGTTTCGTATCGAATTCGTCGAAAGTCGGCCTGGTCGAAGTCCCTGAACGCAGCCGCATACGTGTTGTCGTGTCCGTACTTCGCCCAACCATGCGGGATGCGACTCGGAAGCACGGCCAGGACGAAGCTGCCCGCGAAACTCGCCAACCAAATGCCGCCGACGATCGCCACGTAGTATTCGATTCGCTTGCGCCACAGCGAAACGTCCGGCTCGACGAAGTCCACCCGCTCCGCAGGCGTTCGATTCCGCACGTGGTGACCGAGATGATTCACGTGGATCAGCGTTGCTGCGGCGCCGAACATCGTCGATGCCCACCACATCATCAAGTAGTTGATTTCCCCGCGCCGATGCCCGAAACCGTGGAATGTTTCGTGCATCATCGAAAACACACCTTGCATGATCAGGCAGAACGGTACGAGCGACACCCAGCGCAAGGGGCTCGTACCATGCGACAGCCACGTCAGGATGCCGGCCCATGCAACGCTCTGCAGCGCGAGCACGCAGAGATTCAGCCGATCGAACCGTCGCGAACGATTATCTATGGCGCTTGCATTGGCAACGAACATACAATTCGGACATGGATGGTGGCGGCGACGCAGAGCATACCTTCGATCGCCATCATCGAACAATACGCCCGCCTGCGCTGACCCTGCGCGTTACGCCACGATCGGCCACGACCATGTACGCCAAACGAACCGACGATTCAACGCATGAACGCCGCAACGACGCGGCAGACATCCGTCGGCGCAATCCGCGTTTTTGTTTCGCCGACCACATTCCGCGCTATTGGTATCGTGACAACCGCCGCGTGACGCGCTTTTTCGACGCGTTCTCGATCATGTTTCCGCTTGGCGAGAAGTTCTTTGTCGATAGCGTGAGGCAGTACTGCGACGCGCTGCCGGCCGACGGCACGCTCGCCGCGCAAGTGGATGCTTTCCTGTACCAGGAAGCCGCTCACATCCGCGAGCACCGCGCGTATAACCGGCGCCTGGCTCGCCAGGGCATGCCGGTCGACGCACTCGAGGCGCTCATGCGGAGACGGCAGCAACAATGCCGGCGTGTCGCTTCGCCGCTGCTTCAATTGACCTTCACGGCATGTCTTGAGCACTACACGGCCATTCTGGCCGATCTGCTATTGCGCGATCCGGCCATTCTCGACGGCGTCGACCCGTCGATGGCCGCAATCTGGCGGTGGCATGCGATAGAGGAAACCGAACACAAGGCCGTCGCGTTCGACGTATTTCGCGCTTGCGGCGGCGGCGCGATCAAGCGCTATTTCATGCGGACGGCGGCGATGCTCGGCGTTACGGCATGCTTCGTCGTCGATCTGGGCTATTTCATCGTCCGTCTCGCGCGTGCCGACCGCGACGCCGGCAATTGGCGAAGCTGGGCACAGCTTGGCTGGTGGCTGTTCGGCGCGCCGGGCATCGTTACCCGCGTGCTGCCTGCGTGGCTGGCATGGTTCTCGCCGCGTTTTCACCCTGCCCGAATCGGGAATCCAGCCACGCTGGCTGCTGCCCGCGCGGCGCTCGCTGCCGATGGCGTGACAACGGAGCCGGCATGAGCGCACGGTGTCCGGCATGGTCGCCGTCCGGCTTCGACGAGTGGCGGCAACACTACCCGTTGACGCCGTTCGAACCGGCGCCCGCAGCACTCGACTGGACCGGGCGCTTCATCGAATGTTGGCACGCACATGGCGCTCACGCATTCCCGGACACCGTCATCGTGCTGGTTGCGGGACTCTATTCCGAATGGATACCTGCCTGCTTCGGGCATGCTGCGCGGGCGTTGCGTGCCGCGCGGTACTCAGTCCTTCGTGTGCCGGTCCGCTCGTCGCGCGCCGTTGCCGAGCAGGGCGCGCATATCGTGCGCAACCTGTATGCGCGCTTGCCCGCTGATCGCCGTTTTATCGTCCTTACCCATAGCAAGGGCGGGCTCGATGCATTGGCGGCTCTGCATGCGGATTCAGGGCTTCGTGCTCGCTGCGACGGTATCGCACTCGTTCAGCCGCCCGTCGGCCCGAGTGCGATCGTCGATGGCCTGCTCGAGCAACGGGGGGCGCGCATCGATCCCGCATGGTTGGGTCGAGCCGCCGGGAGATTGCTGCGCACACGCTGGCTGCATGCAGGCTCGCGCGATATCGGCAGCGGGCGCGACGCGGGCATCGCGAATCTGTTGTCTGCGGTGCCCGGTGGCCTGCACTGTGTGCATGTCGTGAGCTGGTCGATAGAACGCACGTCCCGGTTCGACGCACATCACTCACGCCTCGACCGCTACCGTCCCGGTTGTGCGCATGACGGACAGTTCTACCTCGATCACCAGACGATTCGCGGCATGCCCCAAGTGTGCGTGCCGCATCTCGACCATGGCCAGCCTGTACTCGGCGGCGCCGGCTTCGATGCGGGGCGTTTCTGGCTTGCACTCGTTGCGCTCCTGAACGACACGCGAGCGGCTGCGGTCGCGAGCGGTCAGACGAGATAGATTTCGAATCCCGGGATCGCTTCGGTGCCGCCCGGATCAAGTGCGCTCGCGCCGGGCGTGGATAGCGTGTATAGATCCATCGGCAGTGCGGTGTACCGATAGCCGTGCAAGGCGGGCCATAGCGGGTCGTGATCGTACAGGCAAAGCTGCAGCAACGCATAGCGGCTCCGCTCTCGTTGCCAGACCGCATCGAGCAGTGCCTGTGCGATGTCCGGGTTGCGTCCGCTCACATGCAGATGAGTCAGGTAGATGTCCTGAAGCGGCTGGCCGGGTGCTGCGATGGGAGGGCGTCCGAGCAACGGCGCGATGGCGTTGAAGCCGTGACGCAGCGCACCGAGCGAGCGCGGCAGACGTTCCAACACGATGCGCTTGATACGTCCTGCATCCCACGGAGCAACGCAGCCCACGATACGCCGCTGCGCGTTACGTGCGACCAGAAAGCGCTCGATTCCAAAGTCGGGCCAGACGTTCAGGCGGCGCGCGAATTCGTCCGCCGTAAAGACGCAACCGAAGGGTTGGGAACGCGACTCCTGGTCCAGAAATGCGCGGAGCGCGTCGGCGTCGGCGGCCGACGCGTTCGTGATCCTGACGGAACTGGCGCTCCGCGCAGCGATACGCCGCGCATAGATCGACACGTTACTGTAGCCGCGCCAATGTCGAAATCCGAGCCGGGTCCGCTTGCCTGTCTTGAATAGCGATTGCGTTGCGATCCTGTTGTCGCGAATGACGCAGCAGTACGTATGCTGCACATCTTCGTGCCGGGCGAGATCAGCGAGGCGATCGACGACATAGTCGACCCACGTGTGCGCCAGTTCGCGATCGGGTGCGATGCGCAAGTCGCCGAGGTAAGCGATGCGCTGTTTCCCGCCGGCGATGTAGCCGTCGCGAACGACCATGCTGGCTATTCCTTTGACGCGCCCGGCGCTGTCCTCCGCGAGCCAGGTTCGATAGTCGTTCGAATGACACCGATGCAGTGCGGAGTAATCCGGCGAGCGATCGAAGCGAAGCGGCATCCCGCTTAGCATCGCGTAACGTGTTTGAAACGCGAGGAGCCGTTCGTTGTCGACCGCTGTGGCTAGCCGGATCCGCGTCATCGGCTCATTCACCGGTGAAGATTCGTCTTGCCATCGGGCGCAGGTTTTCCGGCGTCAGTTCACACAGGCAGGCGAGCTCGTTGCCGCATGCGTATTCTGGATTGCGCTCCAGAAAATAGGCGACATCCGGCAGCCGTCGATGCACGTCCGGCACTTCGGCGAGGGCTGGGGCGAGGCGGCCTTGCGGTACCGGAAACTTGAGCACGCCGGACGCGGCGTCGTATGCGTGCCCGAAGCGCTCAACTGCCAGATGATCGAGCAGTGCCTGATTCACGGGCTCAGTCGGTCGGTCGAATCGCGGGGTGAAGTCATGCGCGAACGCTCGCAAGTAGCGGTACGTACGATGCCCTTTGCAGATCAGAAACCAGTATAGTGCCACGTCGGGCGAGTTGCGTTTGAGCTCACCTGCGAGTCGAATCCAGCAAAACGCGAGTTGCTGGCTGCCCCAGCAGGCCGGATCCACGATCGTGTCGCCGGAAAACAGGATGCGCAGTGTGGTGTCGCACCACTGCTGTTCATATAGTCTCAATGTGGAGAAGCCGCGCAGCTTGCCGGTGTCATCGCGCATGATGACGCAATGTGTCTTGTCGTCGAGATCGTGTTCGAAACGTGCCTGTTCCGTATCCCGGTAACAGGTCGAGTAGAGCGCGTACATATGTGCAACGTCGACGTCGCGCAGCTGCGCACGTGTCATGGAACTGGCTCGAAGCGGCATAGCGTCGTTATTCATGCGAGCTGAAACGATTTATCATGATACGCGATTGAGCCGCTCCTTTTTTCACATGCGCGCCATACCTCCTGTTTCCGCCTCCTATATACCGTCAGCGTTCGACGCGTGGCGCTGGCTCGCAATCTATGTCGTCGTGTCGGGTGCGCTGTACTTCTGGGTCACACACGCGCCGATGGCACCCGTGGCGCTGTTGCGTCCGGGGCCGTACGATGCGGTCATTCCGCGCGTGTCCGCCAGCGTGCCGCTTTATTTGAGTTACGCGCTCGTGATGCCGTCGATCGTCTGGTTCGGCCGATGCCGAAATTGGCTGCTGCCCGCGTTTTTCGCAGGTGCGCTTGCCGCAGGCCTGTGCATCGTCAGTCATCTGCTATGGCCGACTGCCGTGAGCCGGTCGCCGGCTGCGACAGGATGGATCGCGTGGCTGTATCGGATCGACGCGCCACTCGCCGCGAGTCCATGCGGGCATGTTGCGCTGCCTGTGGCTGTAACCGTGGTATTGGCTGCGCTACGTGTCCGTGCAGCGCGCTATTACGCTGCGTGGAGCGCAATGCTGGCGCTCACGGTTTTGACGACCGGGCAGCATCTGATCGCGGACATGCTCGCGGGACTCGCACTCGGTATTGGCGTTGGCGGTGCGACGACCGTGCTCATTCGTCTCGACGTTGACCTGCGTACGGCCGCCGCATTGTTGCTTGAATGGCTATGTATCGTAGTTATGCTGCGAGTTGCGTTATCGGTGGGGCATTGGGGAGGCTACCTCGTCGCTGCCGTTGTTGTCGCGACCCGGCAACACGCGTTATTCATTCTGTATCACGACGCGACACACTATCATTTGACCCGCCGCCGTTTCGCGAACGACTTTCTGATCAACTTGGCAATCGGCGTACCGGGACTCGTGCCCATCGAGTTTTATCGCCCGCTGCATCTCGCACACCATCGTCACGTCGGGACTTCGGAAGATCCAGAGCGGAATTATCTGTACCACGCGCAGCCATGGAAATTCGAGCCACTCGACACACTCCCGCTCGTCCGGCAACTGCTCGGTGATTTGTTCCTGGTCAACATGGTGAAAAACATGCGCGCATACCGGCGTGCGAACGGGCGTGGTGCGTCCATGTCACTGCCGCTGCTTACGGCGATAGCGACTTGGGGCATCCTGCTCGTGCCGCTCCTGCATGCATGCACAGTACGCGAACTGTTGACGCTTGCGGCGCTTTGGTTCGTTCCTCTTGTGACAATTGGGGCGCTGGTGCAGAAGATCCGTAGTATTGCAGAGCACAGCGGCGGGCCGGGTGTCACGGCTGGCTGGAATGACTGGACTTATTCGTGGCGCGTCGGGTTACTGGGCCGCTTCTTTATCTGGCCGTACAACATCAACTATCACCAACAGCATCATCGCGAACCCGGCGTGGCGTGGCATCGCTTGCCCGGATTGCGCTCGTCTGACGAGCCGGTTCTGCCTTCGCGGCAATTGCTTGCATTGCTCTGGTCGGGTGCTTGGCGCCGTGGTAGTCAAAGATAGAAAAAATCCCTTCCACGACGCGATGAAGTTTCCTATCGGTCCTGGAGCGAAAGAACGGCTCGACCCGTCGCGATCCGTCTGACGCGTGCCGCGCAACCATTGCACACGGATTGCGTCATGAGGTCCCACCGCTGCCCGGCAGATAGTCGAAAGTGATCGACGTGTTGCACACATTCAATGCGGCGATCCGAGCGTCGTCAGCGACGCGCTGAAGCGCATTCCGAACCCGCCCGTACACGCGGCCGTGTCGGTCAGCTCGCTCGCCGGCATCACCGGTTCGGCGTCGACCGCCTGGCAAAACGCGCGGGACGCAGGCCGCGCATCGCGATCGCCAAGCTCGGCCAGGACGGACACGACCGCGGTGCGGCCGTCGTCGCAGCCGCGCTCGAGGACGCCGGATTCGACGTCCTGCGCCTGCCGCTGTTTCAGCAACCGGCGTCCGTGGCGGCAGCCGCGCAGGCGCATGGCGCCGATATCGTGGGCATTTCGTCGTTGTCCGGCGCCCACCTCGAGCTCGTCGAAGGGCTGCTCGACGAACTGGCATTGCATCGCGCCCGGATTCCGGTGGTGTTGGGCGGAATCTTTCCGGCCGCGGATATTCGCCATCTGAAGGCGAAGGGCGTCGCGGCGACGTTCGGGCCCGGCACACCGCTCGATGCGATCGCGCAAGCGCTGTGCGCATGTCTCGACGCATGAGTCGTTCCTTGAGAAGTTCAGGGCGCGGTTAGAACGAGGTCTAGAGGAACGGGTGATCGTCGCCGATGCGCCGATTTGCGTGACGCTCCGCACCGCGGCCAGCTGCGTGGATGGGTCGACGGACGGACGCTTCGACGAAGCGCCTGGCGGCAACCGCCACGCGCTTCAGTGTCGAGCCGTCGCGCCGCCCGACTGACGTGTACGCGCGTCGACGAGCCTGACGAGGCAGGCCACGCTGTTCGTATATGGCACCTCCACCCCGGCCTTGCGAGCGGCCTCGACCACCGCGCCATTGATCGCTTCGATCTCGGTGCGCCGGCCGGCCAGCACGTCCTGCAGCATCGATGGCCGATGCGTACGATGATGGGCGAGCGCATCGCGCACATTCGACGCCACGTGCGCTTCACTTGCCGAAATGCCGAGCGCACGCGCGACGGCCATCACCTCTGAAACGATCTTCAGCGCCAGCTCTTCGCCGTCTGGAGTATTCGTCAATTCGCCGACCGTGCATTGCGTCACGGCACACAGACTGTTGAGGGCGGCGTTGAATGCAACCTTCTCCCAAATCGCGGCCCAGACGTCGGGATCGACATGGCACGAGAGGCCGGCGTCATTCAACGCATGCACGGTCTGTTCGAGCGCGCTCGTATGCGTGCCGTTCGCGTTCATCAGCCGGATCGTGCCCTGGCCATGCGAGCTGACGGCGCCAGGCTCCGACTTGTCGGCGGGCCACGTGGTGACGCCGACCATGACCCGGTCGGGCGAGACGGAACGGGCGAGCCGTTCGGCGTTCCCCAGGCCGTTCTGCAACGACAGGATGACGGTGTCAGGGCCGAGTACGGCGCTTGCGGCAGCGAGTGCGGCGGTCGTATGCATCGTCTTCGTGAAGACGATGACGACGTCGACGGGCTTGCCGGCCTCCTCCGGCCTCAGCACGACGAGATCGCGCACGATTTGCTCGCCGGAATCGGTCGAAAGCCGCAGGCCGTGGCTGCGAATCGATGCGAGATGAGCGTCGTCGATATCGAGCAGGCTGACCGAATGCCCCGCAAGCGCGAGGCGGCCGCCAAAGAACGAACCCATCGCACCGGCACCCAGAATGGCGATCTGCATGGCGTGCTCCTCGCAACGGATCGTGGTGGAGAGTGCTCTGCAGGGTAATCCCCCGCAAGTCGGTGAATTCCGCGACACCCGCGCGGCCGCCGAAGCACCGGAAGCCGCTGCCCGGCTTGAGCGGGCCGAATCCCGACCAGATCGGGAATGCGCGGGCCGCGGCGTCCACCGCTGCCTCGGCATCCTCGACGCCGGCGGCGGGCGCGCGCGACGCTACCTCACCGTCGATGAGCATCGACACTGTCTTCATCGTTTGTCTCCTGGATTTCTTCGACGCCGATGTCCTCGGCGAGACGGGCTTCACTCGGCGCTTGCAGCGCGACGGCGACCGACATGCGCTCTCACCCGGACCGGGCGCAAGCGCGCGCGGCGGAAACTGACGGGGCGCCTAGCGGCGGGAGGCTGAGCTCCATTGAAGTCTCCTGTCGTTCAGTACGGTTCTGGTGAACGCATTATCGAAACATCAGGAAGAATCCGAAATTGCCGATTTCGCAAAAAGGCATTACCTTCAGGCATGACTTTCAATCTCCAGCAGCTTCACGCATTCGTCACGATCGCTTCGGCCGGTAGTCTCGGGCGCGCGGCCGAGACCTTGCACGTCACCCAACCGGCCTTGAGCCGGGCGATCCGCCGGCTCGAAGACGAGGTTGGCGCCCCTTTATTCGAGCGCCATACGCGCGGCATGCACCTGACGGCGGTGGGAGAGGCGCTGCTGCCGCACGCGATTCTGTTGCAGCGCGAGGCGGAGCAGGCGCGTGAAGAGATCGACGCGATGCGTGGGCTCGCACGCGGGACGATTCGCTGCGGAGCGGTAGGCAGCATCGCGAGCCTCGTGCTGCCGCTCGCCGTGAGCGGCGTGTTGCAGAAGTGGCCCAATTTGCGCGTTCACGTCATCGAAGGCGTCTGGGATCGTCTTGCCGAGGCGCTGGTGCAGCGCGAAATCGATCTCGCACTCAGCATGGTGATGCCCGACACCGAGGAGATCGTCGCGATCGAGGACTGTCGCTGGGAGGACAACAGCTACGTGGTGGCGGCGCTCGATCACCCGCTGCGGGCAAAGCGGGGGATCACGCTGGCCGATACGCTGGATCAGCAGTGGGCGATCCCGCCGCGCGGCACCGCGCCGTTCGAGCACATGCAGCAGGTGTTCGTCGCAAACGGGCTCGGCTTGCCGAACGTCGTGGTCGAAACCCGATCGATCACCGTGCTGAAGAGTCTCGTCGCCCGATCCGGTTTTCTGAGCTGGATGGCCGAACCGATGTACGTGACGGAGAGCAAGGCGGGGGTGTTCGATACGCTCGAATTGCCGGGGGTGGTCGGGCGGCGCACGTTGACCGCATTTCGGCGTCGGCACGGTTTGTTGCCGAGCCCTGCCGTCAAGCTGCTCGAACAGTTGCGGCAACTGACAGCTGAACCGCGCTAGCGCCAGCGGTTGGACACATGCACGTCGGCGTTGCCCTTCGAGAGAAAAAAGGTCGGCGCCGACGGTGAACTGATTTGCGCTGAAATCCACCTCCTGTCGAAGGATCCGGTCGAACGCTCAAACACGACGGGTGACGGATCGGCTCGTGTTGCCTGCCGGACGTCGATTGTTGCCGGTTGGACAACGCGGTGTGTGCATTCCCGACGCTACTGGCGTTTGCCTCCCCCTGACTACAATTCGTCTCACGTTCGGTTGAAATGCGAGCGAAACCAGGCGAGCGAAATTCGTGGCCGCGCTCGTGAATCGCGCCGCGCCGAGCGCCTCACCCACTTGACCAACAGGACAATCGAAGATGAGCGAAACGACCCGCAATGTGCAGCCGGTTACCTCCGGGCTCGGCAAAGAAGGATCGGGAGAACTCGTGCCTTCCCGTTACGCCGTGCGCGTGGGTAACGTCGACGTCGTGCTGATCAGCGACGGCGTTCTGCCGCTGCCGACTTCCACCATGTCCACCAACGTGAGCGAAGCAGACAGAAACGAGTGGTTCGACGGCCGTTTCCTGCAACGTGACATGTTCGACTGGGCACTGAACATCGCACTCGTGCGTAGCGGCGAACGCCTGATCCTGATCGACTCGGGTGTCGGCGACGGATTTGAGTACTTCACGCGTGCAGGGAAGTCGGTGATGCGACTGGAATCGGCCGGCATCGACCTGGCTGCGATCACCGATATCGTGATTACGCATATGCACATGGATCACGTCGGCGGGCTGAACGTCGACGGTGTCAAGGCCAGGCTGCGTCCGGACGTGCGCATTCATGTATCGGCCGAGGAAGTGGCGTTCTGGAAAAATCCGGATTTCAGCAAGACGGTGATGCCGGAAACGGTTCCTCCCGCGCTCCGCAAGGCAGCTTCGAAGTTCGTGGAACTCTATCGCGAAAACATCGTGCAGTTCGATCGGGCCGTGGAAGTTGCAGCGGGTGTGTCGGCGCGCGTGACGGGGGGGCACACGCCGGGGCACTGCGTGGTGGATGTCGCATCGAACGGCGAGAAGCTGACGTTTGTGGGCGACGCGATTTTCGAAGTCAACTTCGACAATCCCGACTGGCAAAACGGCTTCGAGCACGATCCTGAAGCCGCTGTGGACGTACGTATCTTGCTGTTGAACGAAGCCGCCGAGACCGGCGCTCTGCTGGCCGCGGCACATGTCGCGTTCCCGTCCGTCGGCCACGTTGCAAAGAAGGGGAACGGTTTCAGCTTTGTGCCTGTTATGTGGGACTACTGATTGATTTTTGAACGTCGGCGGCCGATGCGGGAGGCGTCCGTACTTGGTCGGGCGAACGCACGCAAGCCTGCACGGTGATCTTGGGGCGGGCGGCATGCGCGCCAGCACCCTGGCAGCGCAAGTGTCGTCTCGTCCCGCCCCGCTCGGCCGGGTCGTTCTCGCCCCCTGCAGAAGCGCCCTCCTTTTCAACGGAGTACACCGTGCGATTCAACTTCTTTCCGCGCTCGACCCTCTGCAATGCTCTTGTCGATCGTGCCGACGATCGCTGTCGCGGGCGCGTTCTCCGTTAAAGTCGATGGCCTGAACCGTGGCCGGTTCGAGAACGAACAGGTCTACGGCGGATTCGGCTGCCACGGCGACAACGTCTCACCACGCATTTCGTGGTCCCATCTTCCTCATGGAACGAAGAGCGTCGTCGTGACCATTCACGACCCAGACGCCCCGACCGGCGGGCTGGGCTGGACGCATTGGGGCGTCGTCAATATACCGGCGTCGGAAGCGTCGATCGAAAAAGGCGCGTCCGGCAATCCGAAGCGGATGCCTGCCGGGGCCATCGAAACGCTGACCGACTTCGGGGCGGCGAAATACGGCGGCCCTTGCCCGCCTCAGGGGGAATCGCACCGATACATCGTCACGGCATCGGCGCTCGCCGTGCCAAGTATCGACGTGAACGCCACATCGAGCCCGGCCCTCGTTGCCTATCAGATGCACGGAAAAGTGATTGCACGGGCACGCTACGTTGCGATGTATCGCCGAGCGGCAGAGTGAGCGCCCTGGCGGGAGGTCAGCGCAGCGACATCCCGCCGTCGACATTCAGGTTCACGCCGTTGACGAAGCTCCCTTCGCTGCTCACGAGAAACAGTGCGGCGCGAGCCAGTTCTTCCGGGCGGCCGAAACGACCGAGCGGGATGCTGTCCGCGACGGCAGCCTCGAATGCCGGTCGGTCAGCGGATTCGATACCGAGCTTGGAAAGAATGGGGGTGTCGGTGGGACCGGGACTGATTACGTTGACCCGGATGCCACGGGTATTGAATTCGAGCACCCAGCTGCGGGCAAATGCTTCGATGGCGGCCTTCGTTCCCGCATAAACGGCATGTCCGTCGAACACTTTGGAACTGGCGATCGAACTCGTCAACAGGATCGCTCCGCCGTCGCGCACGTGGGGCGCGATCTTTTGCACGCCGAAGAACACGGCTCTGGTATTGGTGGCGAAATGTTCGTCATACGACTCGATGCCCACCTGGCTCGACGGTGCGATCGTATTGACGCCGGCATTCGCGACGTATATGTCGACGCCGCCGAACCGTTCGGCCACGAGGGTTGCCACGCGCTCGTGCGTTCGAAGATCGGCGAGATCTCCTGTCAGTCCCGTCGCGCGATTTCCGAGTTCTGCCACGGCCGCGGTCACGGCCTCGGAGCGACGGCCCACGATGACGACGTTTGCACCTTCCTCGACGAACAGCCTTGCCGTGGCATACCCGATTCCACTGTTGCCACCCGTAATGACGGCAACCTTGTTTGCGAGTCGATTCATTGAAATCTCCGTTGTTTCGCGCCGGTCTGGCGTACGGCGCCAATATAGTCCGGGGACTTCGAGTGCTGTAGTCATGCAACGGAACTATCAATTTTGCCGGAGAGTCACGAATGGCATTCGAGAAATTCAGCGGTCTTCCAGCGTTCGTGAGGTCGGTCGAGGCAGGATCGTTCACGGCCGCGGCACGGTCGCTCGAAACGACACCGTCCGCCGTGTCGAGGAGCGTCGCAAGGCTGGAGAAGCGGCTCGGCGTAACGCTGTTTCAGCGGTCGACGCGGGCGTTCGTCCTGACGAGCGAAGGGGAAACATACTATGAGCGCGTTGCGCCGCTCGTGCGAGGTCTCGAGGATGCGAGCGACGTTCTGACGACGCCTGAAAAAGCGGTAGGAAAGTTGCGCGTGAGCCTTCCAGTCGATCTGGGGCGGACCCTGCTCGAGCCGATCACGCGGGAATTGATGGGCAGCAATCCCGAATTGTCACTCGAAGTCAACATCAGCGATCGTCACGTCGATGTGATCCGTGAGGGCTTCGATATCGCCATCAGAGCCGGGCGCGCCGTCGATAGCAGACTCTATGCGCACACGCTGATGAGCTTGCCGCTGGTGCTCGTGGCTTCCCCGAACTATCTGCTCAAGCATGGCATGCCCAAGGGAAAGGACGATCTCGTTGCGCATCTTCATGTGCGTTACAAACTCGACGGACGCGTCGTACCGATCGCTTTTGCCGACGGAACGAGCATCCCCATCGATGGCATGTTCGATGCCGACAATGGTGATGCGATGAGAGTGGCTGCATTGAACGGACTCGGTATCGCCCAGATTCTGAGAACGGCAGTACAGCATGATCTCGATTCCGGCCGGTTGACGGAAGTGCTGCCTGACGTGAAGTTGAGTGCGGTGCCGGTCATTGCGCTGCACGCATTCGGAAAAGGTTTGCCCGCCCGCGCGAGAATATTCATCGATTTCGTCTCGCAACAGCTCGCTCGATCCAGATAGCGCGAGAAGGAACATGGGCCGACATGAATGAGACGCTCAAATTTGGCCGGCGAGACAAAATCGTCGAGTGATTCCTGTCGATATGCGTGAGGTGCGGATATTCGGCCCGGCGTCTGCTCCGGCGTCGAAATCTCGATGGCCGACCGCGTTCATCTTCACGCCGCAATCCCCCACATGTCCTGAGTTGGTCCGGGCGAGGGCATGTTGAGGCGCGCGGATTGGTGCTGTTTGAACAACACCGTGAGCACTTCTACGTAGCTACCGCCGGGTTAATGGCCGTCCTACGATTCCCGCCATATCGAGCAAACATGATCGCGAGTTCCAATCTCCTCATGAGCGCGTGCTTGTATCTGAAATTCGCCAACGGCGCGGCGGGTTCGTCTGGCCGATCGATCGGCCGGCATGATGATTTCTTCCACAACAGGAGCATATTGCATGAAGCCTGATTCTCACCTGTCTCCCGACGATGCCAGCCGTCGAGGTCTGATGCTGGGCGGTGTTCTCGCAACCGTCGCTGCCGTTGTACCGGCTGCAGCGGACGCAACGACTGGGCGCTTGTCGAAGTCCACTGCGGTTTCCGGCGCGAGGAGAAATCAATCGGCGGACAGGATCATCACCAGGGACGGCGTGGAAATTTTCTACAAGGACTGGGGACCGAAGGACGCTCCGGTAGTCACACTCAGCCACGGCTGGCCCCTTAGCTCGGATAGTTGGGACAACCAGGCATTTTTCCTTGCGTCGAATGGCTTCCGGGTGATTGCGCATGACCGGCGTGGGCATGGAAGATCAAGCCAGCCGTGGGACGGCAACGACATGGACCACTACGCCGACGACCTGGCTGCCGTCATTGACGGGCTGAACCTCAAGAACGTGACGGCGATCGGCTTTTCGACCGGAGGGGGTGAAGTCACGCGGTATATCGGCCGCCATGGTGGCTCGCGCGTGACGAAAGTCGGCCTGATTTCGGCCGTTCCGCCGTTGATGCTCAAGACTCCCGCCAATCCGCAGGGGGTACCGATAGAGGTTTTTGATGCCATCCGTTCCGGGATGGTTGCTGACCGGTCACAGTTGTTCAGGGAGATTGCCAGCGGCCCGTTCTATGGCTTCAACCGTCCCGGCGCCAAGGTGTCTCAGGGGATGATCGACTCGTGGTGGAGCCAGGGAATGATGGGGGGCTTCAAGAACACTTACGACTCGGTGCGGGCATTCTCGGAAACGGACTTTTCTTCGGATCTGAGCAAGTTCGACATGCCGACGTTGATCGTGCACGGGGACGACGATCAAGTCGTGCCGGTCGACGTCGGCGGGCGCGCCACGAAGAAACTGGTTCCGCACGCCATTCTGAAGATTTACAAGGGGGCGCCGCACGGTTTGACCGAAACGCACAAGGCTCAGCTCAACCAGGACCTTCTTGCGTTCCTGCGTAGTTGACCGGTACACGGACCTGTCGACCAGGGACCGCCCGCCGCATTGATGTCGCAATGAAGCCGGTGACGGGCGTTCCTGATGACTGGTCGGAAACCGGGAACCGCGAATGAGGCGTCGGTGGTCGATCGTTTCAATATCCAAACCGCGAGCCCGCATGGACTGACACCGCTTCAGAGTACGTGGCATCTTGCGGGCGCGTGGCGGGGCGGCGCTTCAAGGAACCGGCATCAGGCACCGTCCTGTATCGACGAGACACCCGGCAACGTCAGGATGAACGTGCAGCCTTCGCCCGGGCGGGTATGCAAATCGATGTTGCCGCCATAGCGCTTGGCGATCGTCTTCACGAAAGCCAGCCCGAGACCGGCGCCCGAAGGGTAACGAGGCGGTTCGACTTGCAGCCGTTGAAATGGCTCGAACAGACGTTGTTGGGCTTCGGCCGATATGCCGGGCCCGTGGTCTGCAACGGAAATGGCGTAGCCATGTTCGACGCCGGTCAGGCGCACGGTTACCGTCGCATTGCCAGGACTGAACTTGATGGCATTGCTCACGAGATTGACGACCGCGCGCATCAGCAGGAAGGGTTCCACGCGTGCGATGCAGATCTCATCCCCGACGTTCACGTCGAGCCGGATGCCGCGCGCTTGAGCGAGTGCCCACAGTTCGTCGATCGCATCGAGTACCACGCTGCCGATATCCGTTTCCACCAGTGACCAGGTCGGTGCTTCGGCGCGCGCCAGCAGAACGAAGTCGTCGGCCAGTGCCAGCGTACGGCGCGCGTACGCGGCAATTCGATCGAGCAGGTCCTTTGCGGGCGGGGCCGGTTCAGCGGCTCGCTGAAGATCGATCAACGCGAGAATCGATGCCTGAGGCGAGCGCATGTCGTGGGAAATGAAGTGCAGCCATGCCTCCCGGCGCCGCTCCGCCAGGCGAATCTTCGTCACGTCGAGCACGAACCCGATCGTTCGCTGGGTCACGCCGTCTTCATGCTGCGGATAGGCGGTGGACTGAACCCATCGAATCTCGCCGTTGGGCTGAATGACGCGATACTCGACGCGATAATCCCTGCCGAACGAATTGAATTCCTCCGCGGTCCGAGTGACCTTCATCGCCTTGTCGACGTCGTCCGGATGAATCAACGCGCGAAACTGGTCGATCGAGGTAATCGCCTTCCCGGGAGCGTGGCCCATGATTCGATGCCAGTTCTCGTCGCAGTGCAGTGTGTCCGATGCGATGTCGTAGTCCCAGATTCCCAGTCCGCCGACGCGGGCCGCGATGGCCAGCCTTTCTTCGCTTCGCCGAAGCAGATCGAGCGCCACGCGCTCGCGCGTCACGTCTCTCGAAACACACAGAATGGCGGTCGTTTTTCCATCGGCGTCCAAGATGGGCGTCAGCATGTTGTCCCAGTATTGAACGTCGCGCCCCGGACGCTCGCTGCGCCCGGGAAACCTGCCGAACACACCGTTCCTGGCGGATTCGAGCGCGACATTTCCGTCGGGCCACACGTCTTCGGGCAGGAGCGGCAGCCACGGCATACCGAATCCCGAGTCTTCGTCGACGCCCAGCGCCTGGCATCCGGCGCGGTTCATGTGCAGCACGTTGCCTGTCGGCGAAATCAGTTTGATGCAGTCGATGCTGATATTCAGCATGTCTGTCTGTATCGACGTGTGACTCTTCAGTTCGATTTCCTTGGCCTTCAGGTCATGGATATTCGTGCAGGTGCAGAGCCATCCGTCGTCGACACGGTGAAGGTCGACGGTGAACCACTGGTCGATGCCGTGGGAACCCGCCAGCCGGCACTCCAGCGTTTCGTGTACCGAGCCGGGTTGAGCCGCGTGAAGTGTCGACTCGGCGGTGCATCGGTGCTCCGGATGGATCAACTCCGTCCATTGGAGTCGATACGTGGCCTCGGCGGAGCGATCCGCGTAGGCAAGCCATGCATCGTTGATGTTCACGACCCGCCCGTTCTCGTCGAAATGGCATGCCGGTGTCCGAAGGACATCGATCAGGCGGGCAATCCTGAGACAGTCGGGGCGTGCGGCGGGTGTTTCGTCGGGCGAAACAACAGGAGATTCCGTCTTCGAACGTGTGGGGGGCGCAAGGTCCGGGCCGTCTACGTTGCATGCGCAAGAAATTTCATTTTCAAGACGAAATCCATTCATGTTTGTTACATTCCATGCATCGCTGACACGCTTCCAGAATGTCAGACATCAAATGATGCATCAATGGGTAGTCAGCACTATGGATTGGCACCGTAGTAGTGCATATTATTTTCGAGTGATGGAATCAGGTGAAGATGCGGAGCTCGTCGAGTGGAAGTTGGGCCTGATTGAATCTCATGTTGCACATAGTGTCGGCCTCAAGCGTCGCATTGAATGCTGATCATGTTGAATGACTTGTGCGGAGGCCGGACGGGGCGATACGCGTGGTGTCGCCGATTTTTTGCAGTAACGGACCGTCGAGCCGACACGCCGGAATCGCAAGTGGACGATCGCATGTGCGTTGGCCGACGTCGTCGAACCGTGCCGGGATGACACGAATGCACGTGTGGTCGACACCGGGCGGCGATGCCAGGTTGCGGATGATGCATACTTCCCCGGGGCACGCGAGCGTCGCCCTCGAGATCGTTCATCGAAGCCGCTGCAGTTCGCGGCGATCCCGCTTCACGCCTCCGAAATACCGCGACACGCGACGCGATACGCGCCCGGGCTGCATCCGAACCGTGCCTTGAACGCGCGCCCGAAATGCGTGATGTCCGAGAAGCCGCACGCGATCGCCAGCTCCAGCAGGTTGCGGTTGGGATCCGCCGGATCCTCCAGCGCGCGCCTGCTCGCCTGCAGCCGGTATTCCTGGATCAGGCTCTGCGGCGTGCGCCCGGTCGCGGCCAGCGCGCTGTACAACGTGCGCCGCGACACGTACAGCGCACTCGCGAGCTTGTCCGGCGACAGGTCGGGATCGCTGTAGTGATGCGACAGATGGATTTCCGCATTCATCCGCAGCGTCGCGCTGCGCGCATCGGCGCCGCTCAGCGAATCGCTCGCCTCGCGGCGGATCACCGAATCGAGCAGCATCAGCGTCGACTGCTCGAAGCCGAACAGGCTTTCCGGATCGTTCGGCACCTGCCCGTCCATCAGGTAATGGATCGATTGAAGCGCCAATTGCGCATTGCCGACGGTTCGACGGACCTGCACGCCCGCGCGCTCCACGAACCAGCGCCACATCGTGCCGCTTCTCGGCGGCGTCAATGCCGCGACGAAGCGCGACGCGTTCGCCGATTCGATCATGTACGGCTGCGTCGCATCGTAGATCACCCACTCGCCGGGATTGACCGTCGACGCCGCGTTGCGCTGCGTGACGCGGCTTTGTCCGGCGATCTGGAACAGGATCTTGTAGCAGTCGCTGTCGGCGCGCGACGCGAGAGAGCGGTCGCGATCGACGCGGATCGCGGTGGTGTCGACCTCCGCCATCCGCAGGCCGCCGACCGTGGCAACCCGCACCGACATCCGGAACTGCGGGCCGGTGTCGTGAAAGACCAGCGGCAGGAAGCTGTCCGCGATCAGGTCGCGCAGATTCGCGTTGCTGTTGCTGGCGTCGACGACGAGTTCGTGTGCCATTGCCGGAAGAGGGAGAGGGCCGGGGAATGCGTCGAGCTTAATGCATTCGGCGCGGACGCGGGGCGCAACGCCATCATCGTCGGCAGCGGCGACCTTCAGCGCCAATGGCGGTTTCCACAGGGAAACCGTTGCGTCGCACCGATCTGCACGCTGAAGCCAAAAGTGTGCACGCAACGCCGATCCGCGTGCGCGACGCGTCCCTAGAATCGAAGAGCGGCCGGCAAGTCGGGCCTTTCACTCAATTCGAATTCCGGAGGGACACAGATGGCACGGGTACGAATGCTGGACGAAGTCAGCGCGTTTCTCGCGCGCGAACACGGTCACTACATCGACGGCCACGCGGTAGCCGGCCGCGGCGAGCGGATCGACGTGCGCGATCCGTCGACGCGCGCGGTGATCGGCTCCGTCGCGCAGGCGACCGACGACGACGTCGAGGCCGCGGTCGCGTCGTCGCATCGCGCGTTCCGCGGCGAGTGGGCCAGCCTGACGCCGGCCGATCGCGAGCGCATCCTGCTGCGTTTCGCCGACCTGATCGACGCGCACGGCGAAGAGATCGCGCAGATCGAAACCGCGCAGTCGGGCAAGCTGATCGGGCTGTCGCGCGTGATCGAAGTCGGCTGGTCGGCTCGCTGGCTGCGCTATTACGCGGGCTGGGCGACGAAGATCGCGGGCGAAACGCTCGCCCCGTCGTTCCCGAGCATGAACGGCGAGCGCTACACGTCGTTCACGCTGCGCGAACCGCTGGGCGTCGTGTTCGGGATCATTCCGTGGAATTTCCCGGTGATGATCCCCGTATGGAAATTCGGCGCGGCGCTCGCGACCGGCAACACGGTGCTCATCAAGTCGTCGGAGTTCACGCCGCTCACGATGCTGCGCATCGCCGAACTGGCGACCGAAGCCGGCCTGCCGCCCGGCACGCTCAACGTGATCAACGGCACGGGCCAGGTCGGCGCGAAGGTGATCCGCGATCCGCGCGTGGCGAAGGTGTCGTTCACGGGGTCGGTGCCGACCGGCCGCATCATCGGCGCGGAGGCCGTCAACGCGAACTTCACGCGCTTCACGCTCGAACTGGGCGGCAAGAACGCGGCGGCGTTCCTGCCGGATACGCCGGTCGACAAGATCCTCGACGGCATCGTCGAAGCCGGGTTCCTGCATAGCGGGCAGGTGTGCGCGTCGGCGGAACGCTTCTTCGTGCATCGCGCGAAGTTCGACGAGGTGGTCGAGAAGATGAAGGCGCGCCTGGACGGCTTCCAGCCGGCCGACCCGATGGACGACGCCGGGATGATCGGCCCCGTCTGCAACGAGCCGCAGTTCCGCAAGTGTCTCGACGCGTTCGAGCTCGCGCGCACGGAGGGCGATACGATCGTCACCGGCGGCGGTGCGTATGCGCGTGACGGCTTCTACGTGAAGCCGACGATCGTGCTGCCGCGCTCGCTGGAATCGGCTTCGTATCGCAAGGAGATCTTCGGGCCGGTCGGCGCGTTCGTGCCGTTCGACGACGAGGAAGAACTGATCGCGATGATGAACGACACGCCGTTCGGGCTGACCGCGAGCCTGTGGACGAACGACCTGTCGAAGGCGCTGCGCTACGTGCCGCGGATCGAAGCCGGCACCGTGTGGGTGAACATGCACACGCTGGTCGACCCGGCCGTGCCGTTCGGCGGCGCGAAGGGCTCCGGTATCGGACGCGAGTATGGCTCGTCGTTCATCGACGCTTATACCGAGCCGAAATCGGTGACCATTCGCTTCTGACGACGTGACCCGCCAACGGAAACCCGCCCGGCATCGACCGGGCGGGTGTTTTCCGTTCAACGCCGACGTCGATCAGAACCGCGTACTGAACCCGATCCGCGCGACCGACTGCAGCGCGCCGCTCGACGCGCCGTTCGCATCCATCACGCCGTTGATCTGCGCGTTGCTGCCGTGGCTTGCACGCTGATGCACGCCCGCGACATACACCATCGTGCGTTTCGACAGCCAGTACTGGACGGCGGCCAGGAACTGGTGCGCATGCGCGTTGTCGAGCGTGTCGTTGCCCTTCATGTACGTGTAGCTCGCCCCGATCACCCAGACCGGCGACGGATGCCACGCGGCGCCGGCTTCCGCCGACCACGCACCCGCGCCGTTCCACGCGTTGTGCACGGTCGTGAAGAGCGCCTTCGCCGTGACCGTGCCGAGCGTGTAGTGGGCGCCCGCGCCCCAGTTGCGCACGGTGGTGGCCGGCAGCCCGCCCGCCGCGCCGTACTTCTGGTTCGTATAGGCCGCGCCCGCGCCGAACGGGCCGTTGTCGTAGCTCGCGCCGACGCTGACCGTATTGTTCGCGCCGATCGATCCCGCGACATTGCCGAAGCCGTACAGCGCGCCGAAGGTCAGGCCCGAGATCGACGCGCTCGTGTACTTCACGGAATTCGCGACGCGGTTGCTGCCCGCGACGCGATCCCAGTCGAACGCGCCGGTCGGGTTGTTCGGCAACGCGAGCTTGTCGAACGGGCCGTTGCGAAAGCCGTACAGCCCGACGAGATCCTGCGCGATCTCGTTGCCGCTCGCGGCCAGCGCGTCGACCATGAACTCGTACTGGTTGCCGAGCGTCAGCGTGCCGTAGCGGTCGTTCTGCAGCCCGACATAGGCCGTGCGCGCGAACAGGCCGCCGCCGATCATCGATCCGTTCGCGAGCGAGAACTGATTGACGAGCCGGAAGATCGCGCGCGTGCCGGCGCCGAGGTCCTCCTTGCCCTCGAAACCAAGCAGGTTCGGGAAGAAGATGTTGTCGTCGAATTTCGCGTTGCCGTGGCCGCCTTCGTTGCTCACGTAGCTGAGGCCGGCGTCCAGCAGCCCGAACATCGTCACGCTGCTCTGCGCGAACGAGGCGGCCGGAATCGTGCAGGCCGCGAGGGCCAGCAAGGTCTTTTTCGTCATGTCCAAAGTGCTCCTCACATGTCCGGTCACGCCGGAATATTTTTGATTGGACTACTGATTGATATGAAGATAGTGAAACGTGCAACGGTCGATCGGGTCGCGCCCGGAAACAGGAGCCGAAAGCAGGAGCCGAAAACGTAAGCCGAAAACGGCACGCCGGCATTCCGACACGCGGACACCGACGCACACCTCCTGCGCCGATGCCCTCGCGCGCCCGGCGCTAGACCGTCGAATACCCGCCATCCACCGGCACGATCGCGCCGGTGACGAACGATGCGCCGGGCGAGCACAGGAACAGGATCACGTCCGCGACCTCGTCGGCCGTGCCCCAGCGCGCGAGCGGCGTGCGATCGAGAATCCGCCGCGACGCCTGCGCGTCGGCCATCAGCCCGCTGCTGAGCGGCGTGTCGATCCAGCCGGGCGCCACCGCGTTCACGCGGATGCCGCGCTCGGCCCACGCCTGCGCGAGCGAGCGCGTCAGTTGCGCGATGCCGCCCTTGCTCGCGCTGTATGCCGGGCGATCCTTGCTGCCGAAGTACGTGTACATCGACGCGACGTTGACGATGCTGCCGCCGTTCGCCGAGAGTGCCGGCAGCGCGGCGTCGGACGCCCGCATCACCGACGTCAGGTTCACGTTCAGCACGAGTTCGAACTGGTCCATCCGGTATTCGTCCGCGTGCCGGCTGATGCCGACGCCGTTGACGAGCACGTCGACGCGCGGCAGCGAGCGGATCTGCCGCGTCAATGCTGCGTCGTCGGTCACGTCGAGCTCCACGCAGCCGATGCCGGGATGCACCGGCGCATGCGGGCCGGCGGCATCGAGCCCGAGCGCGACGACCGACGCGCCAGCTTCCGCGAAATGCCACGCGGTGCGCGCGCCGATGCCCGACGTGCCGCCCGTGACAACGACGGTCTTGCCGTCAAACGACCAGGGGCGGCTCATGTTCGATGCTCCCGACGGTGTGAAGGCGGCGCGCATGCCGGCGCGATGGCGCAACCAGGATCTTGATCTGCGCGCGATCGGCGAGCAGCGCGTCGAAGCCGTCGCCGACGGCGTCCTCGAGCGAGACGGTGCGCGTGACGATCGACGTGAGATCGAGCGCGCCCGACCCGATCAGCCGCAGCAGGTCTTCGTACACGTGCCGGTAGCCGACGCTCGCCGTGAAGGTCAGCTCGTCGTTGACCGCGCGGAACGCATCGAAGCCCGCATGCGGCATCAGGCCGACCATCACGAGGCGGCCGCCCTTGCGCAGCCCCTGCATCGCCGCCTCGAACGTGGCCGGCAGGCCGGCCGCCTCGAAGCTCACGTCGACGCCGAGCCCGCCCGCCGCTTCGCGGATCGCGTCGCGCAGCACCGGGGCGTCGAGCGAGCGCGCGTCGAACGCGTGCGTCGCGCCGAAGCGCGCGGCCGCCGCGAGCCGCTCGGGCGACACGTCGACCGCGACGATGGTCGTCGCGCCCTGCAGTTTCGCGAGCATGATCAGCAGCAGGCCGATCGGCCCGAGCCCGAACACCGCGCAGGTGTCGCCGAGCCGCAGCTCGCCGCGCCGCAGCGCGTGCAGCGCGACGGCCGCCGGTTCCATCACCGCGGCCTGTTCGAGACTGACGTCGTCGGGCAGGCGGTGCAGCATGTAGGCCGGCACGACCGCGAAATCGGCCATTCCGCCGTCGCCCATCAGGCCGGCGAAACCCATCGACACGCACAGGTTGTACGACCCCGCGCGGCAATATGCGCACTGGTGGCAGTGATACTCGGGCTCGACCGCCACGCGGTCGCCGGGGACCAGCGTCGTGACGCCCGCGCCGATTTCGACGACGGTGCCGCAGAACTCATGACCGAGCGTCAGCGGCGCGGTGCGGCCGGACAGCGGATGCGGCGCGTCGACGGGAATCGCGTGCGGGCCGTCCGCGTATTCGTGCAGGTCGCTGCCGCAGATGCCGCAATACGCGACCGCGATGCGAACCTCGCCGGGCCCGGCGCGCGGCGTGTCGAGATCGACCAGGCGGATGTCGCGCGGGCCGTGCCATTGAAGTGCGCGCATGTCAGCGTCCTCCGAGGTTTTGCGTATCGAGACGGGGAGCGGCATCGGCGGGCGCGCGCTTGCGCAGCACCGCGGGCGCGGTTTCGACGAGGCCGAACGACAGCACGCCCGCGAGGATCGCGCCGGCGGCCGACGTCCACATCGCGAACTGCAGGCCGTACTTGTCGGCGGCGAAGCCCGCGACTGTCGGCGCGACGAAGCCGCCGATCAGCTCGCCCGCGCCCATGATCAGGCCGAGCGCGCTGGCGATCGCGCGGGGCGGCACCGTTTCGGCCGGGATCGTCGCCATGAACAGCGTGAAGCAGCCGAGGCCGGTGTACGTGACGAACACGAGCGCGCCGAGCGCCCAGAGCGAATCGACGTGGATCATCACGACCGGGCAGGCGGCGGCGATCAGCGCGAACGCGATCATCGTCGGCTTGCGGCCGATCCGGTCGGAGATCGCCGGCACCGCGAAGCCCCAGAACACCCACGCGGCGCCGAGGCACGTCATCACGACGCCCATGTCGGCCGGGGACAGGTGGCGGCTCTCGACGAGGAAGACCGGCGCGAACGAGATGATCACGATGAACCACGTGAGGAAGAAGCAGCTGATCAGCACGCAGAGCAGGATGTTGCGCTCCTTCAGCAGCGCCCAGCGGTCGATCGCGGCGCCGCCGGCCGTCTGCGTACCGTGCGTGGCCGCGCTTTCGGCCTGGGCGCGCCGTACGCCGCCGGGCGGCACCTCGCGCACCCAGCGCCAGATGCAGAACGCGATCAGGAAGCCGGGCACGCACGACACGTAGAACGCCTCGCGCCAGCCGTAGGCGGTCGCGATGCCGATCACGACGGGCGGGCCGATCATCGCGCCGAGCAGGCCGGCGGCCGAGCCCTGCAGCAGGCCCATGTTCAGCCCGCGGCGGCTCGGCGTCGAGCTCTCGACCATCAGCGATTGCGACAGCGGCAGCACGGGGCCTTCGGCGATGCCCATCAGCGCGCGGAACGCGATCAGGCTCGCGAAGCCGCCGACGAGCCCCGACAGCGCCGAGCATACGGAAAAGCCGAGCACGGCCGCGATCAACAGCGGCTTGCGCGTGCCGCGCGCATCGGACCACGCGCCGGTCGCGGCGCCCGACAGCGCCCACGTGAGCGCGAGCGCGGACGACACCATGCCGAGCTGCGTGTTCGACAGGTGCAGCTCGGCCGACATGAACGGGAACAGGAACGACAGCGCGAGGCGGTCGAAGAACACGAAGCCGAACGTCATGAACAGGATCAGCAGCAGCCTGTTCTCGTACGTCCATGCGAGTTTGGGGGAAGGGCGGGATGTCATGGGCGGCCTCGTCGCGCGTCAGCGGAACAGCTTCTCGATCGCGTGCGCGCCGAGGCCGACCTTCTCGTAATGCGCCTTGCACATCGCGATGTACGAATGCACGTCGAAGTAGCCGTCGGGGTTGCCTTCGTCGTCGAGCCAGATCAGCGGGCCCTTGACGATGAAGAACGCGCGCATCGGTTCCGGATGATCGAACGCGACGAGCGTGTGGCCTTCGCCGGGCGTTTCATACACGAAATCGCCGCGCGTCGCGGTCCATTCGTGCTCGAGGTAGCCCCACTTGCCGGACAGCGTGTAAGCGAACACCTCGTGCGGGTGGTAGTGCCGGTTCACGAGCCCGGCTTCCTTCGCCATCAGGATGTCGCACCATTTGTTCTGCGACGGCGAGATCCACAGCGGCCGCGACGAAACCGTTTCGGTGAACGGAACGTAATAGCGCGCGTCCTCGGTGGCCGCGTTCGGGATGTACGCTTCCGGCAGCGCATCGGGCTTGAACGGATTGGCAATCGGCGCGATGTTTTGCCAGAATTCGGATACGGCTTGGTCGACCACGGTTCGTCTCCTTGTGGTTAGGTGTCGTGGGGTCGACTTTAGCCAGCCGGTGCGCGCCGCTCTTGACTGGGCTGGACGAATTGCTTGATCGGGCCGGACATCGCGCCGCACCTGTAATCACAAGAACCATCCCCCAATCCGTGCCGCTCCGCACGACAGGCGCCCGCAGGAGGCGACGTGACGAATTCGACCGTTCTTTCATGCACGCGCGGCTCGACGGCCGACGTGCCGGTGCGCGACCGGATGGCCTACTGGGATGCGTTCAACGCCGCGACGCTGGTCGGCCTGCGCTGCTCGTCGCTGTCGCCGGCGGGGCTCGAGGTCGAGAAGACCGATCTCGCGCTGCCGGGGCTCGGCGTTGCCGACATCAGCGGGCGCGATCACGTGATCGAGCGCAGCCCCGCGCTGGTGCGCCAGTTGCCGAAGGAGTCGCTGTTTGCGTGCCAGATCCTGAGCGGTCGCGCGTATTTCATCCAGCGCGAGCGCTGCCTGCTCGCGGAAGCCGGCGACATCGTCGTGTACGATACGCGCGTGCCCTATCTGTTCGGATTCCTGACGCCGATGCGGCAATTGCTGATCGATATCCCGATTGCCACGTTCGACGATCGATTCGACGCGGAGCTGGCGGCGCTGCCGTTGCGGATCGCGCCGAAACCGGGGGCGGGCGCGATGCTCGGCGCGACACTGCGCGCGAGCGTCGAGCGCTTCATGAAGGCGCCGGTCGAAGACGACGCCGCGCGCTTCGTCGAACACACGCGCATGCTGGTCGCGGAACTCATCGACGCCGAAGTGAACGGCGCACGCACATCGCGCGCGTCGCTGTCGTACCTGCTGACCGCGAAGCAGTACATCGCGACCCATCTCGGCGATCCGGAGCTCGGGCCACAGGCGGTGGCCGATGCGGTCGGGCTGTCGTTGCGGCACCTGGGCCGGCTCTTCGCGGCCGAAGGCGAGTCGATCACGCAGCACATCTGGTCCGAGCGGCTGACGCATGCGCATCGCGAGCTGACCGACGCGCGCCTGCGCAAGACGAGCATCGGCGAGATCGCGTTTCGGTGGGGCTTCTCCAGCCAGGCGCACTTCAGCCGTGCGATTCGCGAGCGCTACGGTGCGTCGCCGATGGCGCTGCGCAGCGCTTGACGCTGAAGCAGCGGAACCGATGCCGACGCGGCGCGTGGCTCACGCGCCGCTTTCGTTTTCATTGCATGCCGGTCGCGGCGTGAGTCGCCGCGTCACTCCGCGAGCATGAACTCGGCACAGCGTTCCGCGATCATGATCGTCGGCGCGTTCGTGTTGCCCGATACGATGCGCGGCATCACCGATGCGTCGCAGATTCGCAATCCGTCGATCCCTTGCACCGCGAGACGCGGCGTCACGACCGCGGTTTCGTCGCTCCCCATCCGGCAGGTGCCGGCCGGGTGATAGACGGTTTTCGCGCGGCACCGTACGTAGTCGGCCAGCGCGTCGTCGGTCAGCGCTTCGGCTTCGCGGACGATGCGGGCGAGCGACGGCGCGCGGATGATCTTCCGGGCGAGCGCGACGCCGCGCACGAGGCCGTCGACGTCCGCCGGATCCGACAGTGCGCCGCTGTCGAACCGGATCGGCACGGCCGGATCGTTGCCGCGCAGTTGCACCGAGCCGCGCGAACGCGGCCGCAACAGGCACGGATTGATCGACAGGCCGTGGCCCGGCAGCGGTGCGCGATCGACGTCGCCGACGAGCGTCGGCAGCACGTGGAACTGGATGTCGGGGCGGCCGCTGCCGGTCGTATCGACGAACGCGCCGGATTCGACGACGTTCGACGTCAGCAGGCCCGTGCGGGTCAGCATCCATTGCAGCCCGTGCCGCAGCGCCTTCAGCCCGCGATCCTCGCCGAACAGGCTGATCGGCGCGTGGCTGTAGCCGTAGATCGAGACCTCGAGATGGTCCTGGAAATTCGCGCCGACTTCCGGGCTGTCGTGCAGCACGTCGATGCCGTATGCGCGCAGGTGTGCGCCGGGTCCGATGCCCGACAGCATCAGCAGCTTCGGCGTACTGAGCGCGCCGGCGGCGAGTACGACGTCGGCGCGGGAGGTGGCCGAGCCGGTCGCGCCGTTCTCCATCCGCCATTCGACGCCGGTCGCGCGCCGGCCGTCGAAGCGCACGCGGGTCACGCGGCAGCCGGTCAGCACGCGCAGGTTCGGGTCGCCGAGCGCGTCGGCGAGATAGGTCGCCGCGGTGCTGCCGCGCTGCCCGTCGAAAATCGTCGTGTGGTAGAAGCCGGCGCCGTGCTGCGCGGCGCCGTTGAAATCGTCGTTGTACGCGATGCCGGTTTCCTGCGCGGCCTTCACGAACGCGAGGCTCAGCGGATGCCGGAAGCGCGTGTCGCCGACCTTCAGCGGCCCGTCGGTGCCGTGGAACGGCTCGGACAGCCGCAGGTGCGACTCGGCGCGCTTGAACACCGGCAGCACGTCGCTCCAGCGCCAGCCCGTGCAGCCGAGCGCGGCCCATTCGTCGTAGTCGGCGCGCGTGCCGCGCACGTACAGCATCGCGTTGACCGAACTGCCGCCGCCGAGCGTGCGGCCCTGCGGCACGTAGGTCCTGCGTCCCGCCGCGCCGGCCTGCGGCTCGCTTTCGAACGTGACCGTGCGCTGCGTGCCGAGCACGCGGATGAACGTCGCCGGAATCCGGATGAACAGGCTGTCGTCCTTCGGGCCGTCCTCGAGCAGCAGCACGCGCCTGCCTGCCTTTACCAGTCGATGTGCCACCGTGCAGCCGGCCGAACCGCCGCCGACGACGATATGGTCGTACGTCTCCATCCTGCTTTGTCTCCTCGCTGTCAGGCGGCGGAACGAGCACCGCCGCGCAGGAAGCCAGCTTAGCGACGGGCGCGAGTCCCCGTTTGACCGGGGCGGACGCCGGGCTTGCTTCGCGCGGACACGGCGGGGCGCCGTGGCGGCTCATGCAGCGATCTCGTTGCGCTGACGGTTGGCCGTGGATTGCGCAGCAGGAGAACCCGGCGACGAGCGGCTAGCGCGGGTTGCCCGGCGCGCGCGTGTCGCTCGGCGTCTCGCCGAAGCGCGCGCGATAGCTGCGGCTGAAGTGCGCGCTGTTGTTGAAGCCCCAGTGGAACGCGATTTCGCTGACCGTCAGGTGCTTCAGCGAGCGGTCGCGCAGGTCGGCGCGGCAGCGTTCGAGACGCCGCGCGAGGATGTAGCGCGTGAGCGGCATCCCTTCGATTTCGAAGATGCGCGCGAGTTGGCGCGGCGACAGGTTGATCGCGCGGCTGACCGACCGGGTATCGAGGTCGTCGTCGGCGAGATGGCTGTCGATGAATGCCTTCGCGCGCGACAGCGTGTGGACGGTCGACTTGGTCGGCGACGCGTCGCCGTCGCGCAGCCGCAGCATCGACTGCATCAGGTCGAGCATCGCGGCGGCGCGCCGTTCGCGCGCGGTGGGCATCGATTCGTGCGGTTCGGCGAGCAGTGCGTAGAGCTGCCGCGCGGCCCACGACGTGACGCCGTCGCCGCGGTCGATCTTGACGACGCTGCGATAGCGCCACGGGCCGACGTGCGCTTCGAACACGTCGCGCGGCACGTCGAGCACGGTCATCGCCATGTTCGCCGGAAAGCCGTGACCGTACGGCGTCGACGTGTCGTACAGCACGATGTCGCCGGGCGCATGCTGGATGCACTCGACGTCCTGGAACGTATAGCCCTGCCCTTCGTGCATCAGGCACACGAACACGGCGTCGCGCGGGTCCGCGTGGATGTTGTGCGGCGTGCGCACGACCGCATGCCGGTTCGCGACGATGTCGCACACCCCCAGCAGCCCCAGGTCGCGCTTGCGCAGCGACGCGTCGATGCCTTCGGACGATTTACCGCTGCATTCGATGCGCACGAGCGAGCGGGCGACATGGTCGACCCAGAAGTCGACGCGTTCGTCGCCGCGTACGGCGCGCGTCGAGATCGACACGATTCCCGTGCTGATGTCCGGCATGACGTCCTCCCAATGACCGCCCGAGCGGCGCAGTCTCGGATACGCCGGCGGGCGCGGTCAATCGGTGAAAGACCCGGGGCGGGCCCGGGATGCGCTTGCGGCGGCGCGTTGCGGCCGGATGTCCGTGTGAGTCAACGAATATGGCCGGGAAAGGCAAAACGTGCGGGCGTGTTCGGGGTATGTTGTTCGGTTCGGTTCGAACGGTAAGACGCGAGGCTGCTTCGTTATACGGAATAAAAGTCGCGTGCCGCCGGATCGTCTCGTTGAAGCTGCGCGGTGGTCGCGTGATTCATCGAGCTCGCATCTCGCGCGCTGGCGAAGCGATGGCGGTATGCATGTTTGCGTGCCGCCGAAGACCTGGGGCAGCGGTGTGTCGTGGATTTTTTTCGTTGTGTTGGAGCAGAAGCGCGTGTTGTCGGATCGTCTTGCCGAAACCGCGCGCCGGTCGAGTGATTCGCGGCGCTCTTCCCGCGCGCGCGGCGTGAGCGATGCCGACATCCCTGTTCGCGTCACCCGCGCCTCGCACCGGCGGCTTGAAGCGCGAAACGCCGAGATTCAAGCCGTCATCTGCTTGTACGCGACGTCAGACCGCGCTGGCCGCGTCGATCTTCCGAATGTCCTCATCGTCGAGCCGCACGCGAATCGCCTCGCCGAGCAGCGCGAGCTGTTCGAGCGACGTCGCGCTCGCGATCGGCGCGGTGATCGTCGGCCGCGCGATCTGCCATGCGAGCGCGATCGCGGCCGGCTGCGTGCCGTGCTTCGCCGACACATCGTCGAGCGCCGCGAGAATGCGCAGGCCGCGCGCATCGAGATAGCGGGCGACGCGATCGCCGCGCACGCTCTTCTTCAGGTCGGCCTCGCTGCGGTACTTGCCCGACAGGAAGCCGCTCGCGAGCGCGTAGTAGTTGACGACGCCGAGCTGCAGGTCGCGCACGACCGGTTCGAGATCGCGCTCGTAGTCGGCGCGGTTGATCAGGTTGTATTCCGGCTGGATCACCTGGTACGCGGGCAGGCCGTCGCGCTTGCTGATGTCGGCGGCTTCGCGCAGGCGCGCGCCGCTGTAGTTCGACGCGCCGATGATGCGCACCTTGCCCGCGTCGATCAGCGTCTGGTATGCGGCGAGCGTTTCTTCGAGCGGGGCCGTGTCGGCCAGATCGCGGTGCGAAAAATACAGGTCGATGTAGTCGGTCTGCAGGCGGCGCAGCGAATCGTCGGCGGCCTTCAGGATGTTGTCTTTCGTGAGGCCCGCACGCGCGTCGAGCAGGCCGACCTTGGTTGCGATCACGACCTGGTCGCGCTTGCCGGAACGCTTCAGCCACTTGCCGATGATCGTCTCCGATTCGCCGCCGCGGTTGCCGGGCACCCAGGCCGAATAGACGTCGGCCGTGTCGATGAAGTTGATGCCGGTGTCGGCGAGCGCGTCGAGCAGCGCAAACGATGCGTTTTCGTCGACGGTCCAGCCGAAGACGTTGCCGCCGAAGGCGAGCGGGGAAACCTGGATGTCCGAGGTGCCGAGGGTGCGTAGTGCCATGTTGCTCTCCGGAATCTGAAGGGTGACGGGTTGGAACGACGGGATTGGCCGCGATGAATGCGACGGGACGGCGGTCGGGTGAAGCACGTTCGCCGTTGTCGCGGGACGCTGGAACATTCTCGCCGATCGACCGGATTCGTGCAGCGGGCGCGCGGCCGTGAAGACGGAGGAATTGCCGCGGACGGCGGACGCATCGTCTGCTGCGTGGGTCATTCGTGCCGCCGCGTTCGATCGGGAACCGAATTTTGTTGCGGCCGGGCGCGGCAACGGGAGAGACGGGCGGAGCCGGCCGCTTCGCCGCAGCGGAACGAAAAGCGGGCGGCAAGTTGCCGCCCGCGATCGATCATTCACCGAGGCCGTTATCGCAACTGCACGGCCGCCAGGAACAGCACCATGCTGCCGATCGCGCCGTCCAGCACGCGCCACGCGACGGCCTTGCGGAACCACGGCGCGAGCAGTCGCGCACCGTATCCGAGCCCGAGGAACCACACGACGCTGACCGACATCGCGCCGATCGCGAACGCCAGCCGCGTGCCTTCCGGCTCTCGCGCACCGGCCGTGCCGATCAGCAGGAACGTATCGAGATACACGTGCGGGTTGAGCCACGTGAACGCGAGCGTCATCAGCACGATCGCGACCGCGCTCTGCGGCGGCGGCGCGACGGCGTCGCCGCGCACGTCGAGCGTTGCGTGTCCCGGCTTGAACGCGCGACGCAGCGCGTTGAAGCCGAACCATGCGAGATACGCGAGGCCGACGTACAGCACCATGTGGACGAAGGTCGGATAGCGTTCGACGAGGACCGACGCGCCGCCGACGCCCGCGCCGATCAGGATCATGTCGGACAGCGCGCACAGCAGCACGATCTTGCCGACATGCGAGCGCATGATGCCTTGCCGGAGCACGAACGCGTTCTGCGCGCCGATGGTGACGATGAGCGACCCGCACAGGGCGGCGCCGTGGGAAAAAGCGATCCAGTTCATGATGGGGAGCGGTGACGCAGTAGACGGGTGAATCGGTTGGCGCTAGTCTGCGATGAGCTGGGACATAAGAGAAGCTAATTCACCTAATGCAGATTAAGGAAATCTAATGCTCGACTACGCATTGCTCGATGCCCTCGCGGCGGTGATCCGGCACGGTTCGTTCGAGCGGGCGGCCAAGGAGCTGAACGTCACGCCGTCGGCGGTATCGCAGCGCGTGAAACTGCTGGAGGAGCGTGTCGGCAGCGTGCTCGTCAAGCGCGGGCAGCCGTGCGTCGCGACGACGTCGGGTGCGCTGCTGTGCCGGCATACCGAGCGCGTGCAATTGCTCGAGGCCGAACTGGGCGGCCGGATGCCCGCCTTGCCGGGCCAGATCGCGAGCGCATGGCCGACGTTGCGTGTCGCCGTCAACGACGACAGCGTCGCGACCTGGTTCATCGATGCGGTCGGGCCGTTCTGCACCGAGCGCGAGACCTTGCTCGACCTCGTGATCGACGACCAGGACCATACGGCCGCGCGAATTCGCGATGGCAGCGTGCAGGGCGCGGTGACCGCGCAGGCCGAGCCGATCCAGGGGTGCCGGTCGACGCGGCTCGGGCGTATCCGCTATCGCGCGGTGTGTTCGCCGGCGTTTTACGCGCGCTATTTTGGTGCGGGCATCACGCGCGATGCGCTGCGCCGCGCGCCGTGCGTGATGTTCAATTCGAAGGACGGCTTGCAGGCGCGCTTCATCCGGCGCGTGACGCGCGCGGATCTCGATCCGCCGCAACACTGGATCCCGCACGTCGCGGGCTACCTGCGCGCTTGCGAAACGGGGCTGGGATGGGGGATGTGCCCGGACCGGATGGTCGATCGCCAGCTGGCGGCGGGCGAACTGGTCGACATGTCGCGCGGGCGGACCGTCGATATCGATCTGTACTGGCAGAGCTGGCGCCTGTCGATCGGCTGGCTCGACGACTTCAGCGCGGCACTGAAGGCGCGCGCCGCGCTGTTTCTCGACTGATCGAGGCGGGCGCGGCGAATGGCGGCCGGCGGCGGCGCGCAGGTCACGCGCCGCGCGGGGTCAGACGTGGTGCAGGCCGTCGAAGTCGACGATCTGCACGAGGCGGCCGTGCATTTCGATCAGGCCGCGCTTCTGGAACTTCGACAGTGTGCGGCTGACCGTTTCGAGCGTCATGCCGAGGTAGCTGCCGATGTCTTCGCGCGTCATTCGCAGGTTGAATTCCGACGGCGAGTAACCGCGCTTCAGGTAGCGTGCCGACACGTCGAGCAGGAATGCGGCGACGCGCTCTTCGGCGTTCAGCGAACCGAGCAGCATGGTCTGCGACGTTTCGCGCACGATCTGTTCGCTCATCAGCTTGTGCATGCGCAGCTGCATCGTGCCGGCTTCCGAGCACAGCGACTTGAGCGCGCTGTACGGAATCACGCAGACCGAGCTGTCTTCCAGCGCGACCGCGGTGCGCGGGTGCGTGTCGTCGCAGATGCCGTCGAGGCCGAGCGCCTCGCCCGCGAGGTGCAGGCCGGTGACCTGCTCGCGGCCGTCGTGGCGCGTGGCGACGGTTTTCAGCGAACCCGAGCGCACGGCGTACAGGTTGTCGAAGGTGTCGCCTTCGCGGAACAGCGCTTCGCCGCGCTTGACCGGGCGTGCCGCGCAGATGACCGATTCGAGGCGGCTGAGCGCGTCGGGTGCGAGGCCCTGCGGCATGCACAGGTGCCGCATTGCGCACGACGAGCAGTGCGGGGCCTGGCGGGGCGCCCAGGTGCCTGCATGGGGCGGTACGGCGGGGCGTGTGGCGACGGGCGTCAACATGATCGTTTACTCCGGCATTGAATCGACGGAATCATTGTCCCACCGCAAGTTGCCGCTGTCGGGCGACAAAACGTCGCGACCGCGCGCACATGCCGCGGGCATTGCAGCGGCCTGCGTGCAGGCACGCCGCTGCGCGTGCGCGCCGCGCCGCGCACGCCGATGCCGATGCCGATGCCGACACCGCTCAGCCTTCCTGATCGTCCGTATGCGCGGCGGCCGGGATCAGCAGCACGGGCAGCGTCGCATGCCGCACGCACTGTTCGGCGATGCTGCCGAGCACGAGGCGACGGAACCCGCGGCGGCCGTGCGTGCCGAGCACGAGGAGGTCGGCGCCGAATGCTTTCGCACCGTCGAGGATCAGCGTCGACACGTCGTTGAGCGACGACGCCTCGCTCGTCAGCGTCTCGCCCTTCACGCCGGCCGCCTGCATCAGCTTCCTGAAATCCGCCGCGAGCGCATTGCCTTGCGCGATGAGCTGATCGCGCAGCACGGACGGGTCGTAGCCCGGCACGTTGTAGTAGATCGCGGCGTTTTCGACGACGTAGAACGGCTGCAGTTCGGCACCGTGCTCCTTTGCGAGCGCGAGGGCGGCGTCGAACGCGTGGCGTGCGGTGTCGCTGCCGTCGATGGCAACCAGAATGCGCTTGTACATAGTGTCTCCGAGTGGCGGATTGAACGGAAATCGGCCGAACGGCCGTGCGTCGCTGCGAGGCAGGGTAAACCAACGGCGGGGACTTTGCAGCGACGTGCCGGCGGTCGCGAATGGGCATTGAATCGCATCCGTATCGCGAGGACGTGACTTCGATCAATGCCGATGCATCGGCGTCGTGAAATCCCGCGTGCCGAACCCGAACCGGGCGCCGATATCGATTCCGGCGCCGATTCGGAAGATCGCACCGCCTGCGCACCGAGCGACCGGCCGGCGCGCGAACGCGCACGCCGGTCCGCCGCCGTCGGCCGTCGGCGCCCTTCAACCCGCCGATCGAACGATCGATTCAAACGCTACGTGCGTTACCGCGGCACCGCGGTGATTTCGATCACCCGTTCCGGCCGGCGTCCGTGGCCGGGCCAGTGCGCGCTGCCGTACATCCGGTGAACCGGGCCGTACGGCGCGTCGCCCGCGTGCGACGGCGCGTCGAACCCCTTCTCGATCACCATGTAGCCGGCCCGCAGCGCGAACGCAGGATGATTGCCGCCCGGCCGGCTGTCGAAGCCGGCGAAGCCGTCACCGGCCTCGGGCATCGCGTTGACGAGCGACGCGTTGCTGCCCGTGATCTGGTCGGGCGGGAAGGGGTTGCCGCTCGCGAGACGCGCCGCCTCGCGATTCTTGCCGTCGGTGTCGACGGTGCTGTCGTGCGTGTCGTCGTTGTCGAGTTCGATGCTGCGCGGATGCGCGGCGTGCGCTTGAGCTGACGTTTCCATCACGGCTCTCCTGGCGGCGTAGCGCTCCGGATCGAAGCAAATCCCGTTCCGGGCAAGACGGGAAAATGGTGCGCGGGCGATCGCCGCGGTCGCGTGGCGCGCACTGATTTGTCATGATTTATTTCAGCTAGAACACCCGTTTTCTACAGAGTATGATTCTTTTCCTGCGAAGCGGCGACAGGGGATGCAGTACGCGCCGACTCTGCCCGCACCGGGCGCCGCAGCACCCTTAGAGACGGGTAGCGAACAACAAGCAAAGGGACTAGAGGTGGCGGATTCATGCAAGCGACTACTGCCTTCACGCACCGCGGTTATCTGTTGAATTGCGCGCCCGCGCGCGCCACTGACGGGTCGTTCAAGCCCTACGTCGTGATCTCCCGATCGAGTGACGGGGAACTCGTCGCGAACCGTTTTTTCCCGAGCGAGCTCCAGTTCAACGACGAAGGCGACGCGATCGCGCATGCGCGCGACTGGGCCGTGCGCTGGATCGACGCGAGCAGCGTCACGATCTGACGCCGTCGCGCGGCGGCAGCGGCGGCAGCGGCGGCCGTCCGGCCGATCCCCCGGCGTGCCGCTGCCCGGCGAAAACGCGGTAATCTTGCGGAACCCGTCACTTTATTAGCGGCCGTGCGATCGCGCGCGGCTGCCTGCATTGGCATATGTCGACATCACCCGCCCGTCAGTGGGGCCTCGAAGAAATCGTTGCCGGCTTGCGCGAATCGCGCGAGGAACTTCACCGCACGCGTCATCCGCGCGGCATCCGCGAGCTGCCGTCGCGCGACGCGATCTGCAAGATCGTCACCGGCCTGCGTGCGTCGATGTTCCCGACGCACTACGGCGCGCCGGATCTGACCGACGAAAGCGTCGACTACTACGTCGGCCACACGCTCGAAAGCACGCTGCGGATCCTGTCCGAACAGATCCGCCGCGCGCTGCCGTTCCTGCCCGAGCATGCGGACACGCCGTTCGCGGAACTCGACGAACGCGCGTTCGAGATCGCGCGCGAGTTCGGCCGGCAGTTGCCGGCGGTTCGCGCGCTGCTGGTCAGCGACATCCAGGCCGCCTACGCGGGCGATCCGGCCGCGCAGCACATCACCGAGATCCTGCTGTGCTATCCCGGCGTGTTCGCGATGATGCACCATCGGCTCGCGCATGCGCTGCACCAACTCGGTGTGCCGCTGCTCGCCCGTTTCATCAATGAAATCGCGCACTCCGCCACCGGCATCGACATTCACCCGGGCGCGCAGATCGGCCCGAGCTTCTTCATCGATCACGGCACCGGTGTCGTGATCGGCGAAACCGCGATCATCGGCGAGCGCGTGCGCGTGTACCAGGCCGTCACGCTCGGCGCGAAGAGCTTCCCGGCCGATGGGGACGGCACGCTGGTGAAGGGCAACGCGCGGCATCCGATCGTCGAGGACGACGTGGTGATCTATGCGGGCGCGACCATTCTCGGCCGCGTGACGATCGGGCGCGGCTCGGTGATCGGCGGCAACGTGTGGCTTACGCACAGCGTGCCGCCCGGCACGAGCGTCGCGCAGGGCAAGGTCCGCGAAGGCGGCAGCGGCGAGAAGCCGTAACGCGGCGCGCGAACGGCGAAACTGTCGTTCGCGCGGCGCAGGCGCAGGCGCAGCGAAGGCGCGCGCCGACACCCGCATACCGGTGTGCCAAGAGGGTGCACGGCTGCCGCCGCGCCCCCGCTTCGTCAGTGCTTGCCGGCCGGCGAGCGATGCTTGTAGAGCACGTCCTGGTCGACGCGGATCAGGTTCTGCCCCGCATCGACGACGAAATCCACGCCGTTGTACGCGCTGCCCGTCAACAGCAGGATCGCGCTCGCGACGTCGTCGGGGCCGGCGATGCGCGCGAGCGGCGTCGACGCGCGGCTCGCGTGTTCGAAGTCGGCCTGCGTCTGGTCGTCGCTCGGCAGCATCAGCCCCGGGAACACCGCATTCACGCGCAGCACCGGCGACGACGACAGCGCGAGCATCTGCGTGAGGTTGCCGAGCGCGGCCTTCGCGACCGTGTAGCTGAAATGGTCGCGGTGGAAGTTTTCCTTGATCTTCTGGTCGACCACGTTGACGACGACGCCCTGCGTGCCGGCCGCGCGGGCCCGTTCGTAGAACGCGCGCGTGAGCAGGATCGGCGCGCGGCAGTTGACGGCCCACGCCTGGTCGAATGCCGCGAGGTCGAAGCTCGGGAAATGGTCCTGCCAGAACACCGACGCGTTGTTGACCAGCACGTCGAGGCGGCCGAAGCGCGCATAGACCTGGTCGATCAGCGCGGTGATCTGCGCGGCATCCGACAGGTCGGCCTGCAACGCGACCGAATCATGCCCGCGTTCGGCGATCGCGCGGGCCGCCGCCTGTGCGGCATCGGCGGAGCGGTCGTAGTGGACCGCGGTGCGATAGCCGTGCGCGGCGAAATACTCGGCGAACGCGCGCCCGGCCCGGCGCGCGGCGCCGGTCACGAGCACGACCGGCGCGTGTGCCGCTTGCTTCGTGGACTGCATTACGTATTCGTCAGGTTGACTGAAGAAGGATTGGCGACGATCGACAGGAATTCGCGCCGCGTCGACGGATCGGTGCGGAACGTGCCGAGCATGCGCGACGTGACCATTTCGACGCCCGGCTTGTGAATGCCGCGCGTCGAGATGCACTGGTGCGCGGCTTCGAGGATCACGCCGACGCCCTTCGGCTGCAGCACGTCGAACAGCGTGTCGGCGATCTGCACGGTCATCTTTTCCTGGATCTGCAGGCGCTTCGCGAACGCGTCGACGAGACGCGCGAGCTTCGAGATGCCGACGACGCGATGGTTCGGCAGATACGCGACGTGCGCGCGGCCGATGATCGGCACCATGTGGTGCTCGCAGTAGCTCTCGAAGCGGATGTCCTTCAGCACGATCATCTCGTCGTAGCCGTCGACTTCGCTGAACGTGCGCGCGAGGATGTCGCGCGGTTCCAGCGCATAGCCGGCGAAGAACTCTTCGTATGCGCGCACGACGCGCGCCGGCGTGTCGAGCAGCCCTTCGCGGGCGGGATCGTCGCCGGCCCAGCGCAGCAGCACGCGAACGGCATCCTCCGCTTCTTCGCGGCTCGGCCGGGATGCGGCCGGCTCGGGCCGCGCGTTCTTTTTACCCATCTAGTCGCTCCATCGAATGCGGCCGCCTGCGGCGGCGCGGATATCCGGTCATTGTTTCATGCTTTCGCGGGTCGTGCGTGCGGCCTGCCGCACACCCCGCGTCACTTCGGCCACTCGTCCTGCTCGTCGTTGAACAGCGACGCGACGACGCCGCGCAGCCACGCGGTGCGCGGATCGTTGTGGAACTTGCGATGCCAGTGCTGCTTCAGGTCGAAGCGCGGCAGCGGCACCGGCGGCTCGACCGGCACGATGAACGCGTGCTCCGCCGCATACGCATAGCCGATCGCATGCGGCACCGTCGCGATCAGGTCGGTGCGGCTCAGGATGAACGGTAGGCTCATGAAGTGCGGCGTCTCGAGCACCGCGCGGCGCTGCATGCGCTGCTTCGCGAGGTATTTCTCGAGCACCTCCTGGCTGCGCCCTTCGGCGCGCACCACCGCATGCCCGCATGCGAGGAACTGCTCGGCCGTGAACGGGCGCGCCTGTTCGAGCGGATGGCCGCGCCGCATCAGGCAGACGAACCGGTGTGTAAACAGACGCTGCTGGAAGAAGTTGTTGCCGTCGAGATCGGGGAAATAGCCGACCGCGAGATCGATCGAGCCGGCTTCGAGGCCGCGGCCGACTTCGTCGTGCGCGAGCGAGACCGAGCGCAGGTTCGCGTGCGGCGCGCGTGTCGCGAACGCCTGCAGCAGCTTCGGCAGGAACACGATCTCGCCGACGTCCGACAGCGCGATCGAGAACGTATGCGTGCTCGCCGCCGGATCAAAGTCGTGCGGCGCGACGAGGCCGCGCTCGATCTGCGCGAGCGCATCGCGCGCGGCCGGCAGCAGCGCGAGCGCGCGTGGCGTCGGCTCCATCCCGCGCGACGTGCGCACGAACAGCGGATCGCCGAAATACTCGCGCAGGCGGCCGAGCGCGGTGCTCACGCGCGGCTGGCTCACGCCGAGCAGGTCGCCGGCGCGGCTGACGTTGCGCGTGTCGTCCAGCGCGACGAGGTACGGAATCAGGTTCAGATCGAGCGTATCCATCACGGGAGCCAGTATCTTCAAAGCGTATACAACATATCTCCTGAATCGCGTTGCTGCATAGTCGGGAAAGCGCTCAAATGGGTTCCATTACTCGAACCAATGTTCAGGAGACGAACAATGCGCACCCAGGTCGCCATCATCGGCGCCGGTCCGTCCGGCCTTTTGCTTTCCCATCTGCTGCGCCTGCAAGGCGTGGATTCCATCCTCGTCGAGGCGCGTTCGCGCGAATATTGCGAGAACCGCATCCGCGCCGGCGTGCTGGAGCAGGGCACGGTCGACACGCTGAACGAAGCCGGCCTCGGCGACCGGATGCGCCGCGAAGGGCTCGAACACCACGGCATCGAGCTGCTGTTCTCGGGCCAGCGCCATCGCATCGACCTGAGCGCGCTCACCGGCGGGCGCGCGATCACCGTCTACAGCCAGCACGAAGTGGTGCGCGACCTGATCGCGGCCGGCGTCGAGCACGGCCACGCGATGCATTTCGAAGTGAGCGACGTTGCGCTGCACGATGTCGAGAGCGAGCGCCCGTTCGTCACGTTCAAGCATGCCGACGGCCGCGAAGACCGCATCGACTGCGACTACATCGCCGGCTGCGACGGCTTTCACGGCATCGCGCGCCAGACGATTCCGGCCGAGCGGCTGAACACGTTCGAGCGCGTCTATCCGTTCGCGTGGCTCGGCATCCTCGCCGACGCGGCGCCGTCGCTCGACGAACTCGTCTACGCGCATCACGACAACGGTTTCGCACTGTTCTCGATGCGCTCGCCGACGGTCACGCGCCTCTACCTGCAGTGCAAGCCCGACGAAGACCTCGCCGAATGGTCCGACGCGCGGATCTGGGACGAACTGCACACGCGCTTCTCGAACGACACCGGCTGGACGCCGACCGAGGGCCGGATCACGCAGAAGAGCGTGACGCCGATGCGCAGCTTCGTGTCGGAGACGATGCAGCACGGCCGCCTGTTCCTCGCCGGCGACGCCGCGCACATCGTGCCGCCGACCGGCGCGAAGGGGATGAACCTCGCGGTGGCCGACGTCCGCGCGCTGTCCCGCGCGCTCGGCGCCCGCTACCGCAACGGCGACGCGACGCCGCTCGAGCGCTACTCGGCGACCTGTCTCGAACGCGTGTGGCGCGCCGAGCATTTCTCGTACTTCATGACGAACATGCTGCATGCGTCGCCGGAGGACTCGCCGTTCGTCAATCGCCTGAAGTTTGCCGAGCTGAAGTACGTGACGCGCTCGCGGGCCGCCGCGCAGTCGCTCGCCGAAAACTACGTCGGCCTGCCGTTCGACGACCAGACGCCCCCCGAGGGATCCCGCCTTGACAACGCGCTGTGCGCGACTCTATGATCGGCCCATCGTTCGCTAATCGAATCTCGGTTCGAATAGCGAACAAATGCCGAGGGTCGACGACGGCCTTCGACGCGGCACGCGACACGCGCGTGTCCCCTCGACAGGCCGCGCATCGTGCCGCGGGTTCGTATCAGGAAGAGACATGGTCAACAAGATTTTCGAATCGCTTCAATCGGCGGTCGCGGACGTCCACGACGGCGCGACCATCATGATCGGCGGGTTCGGCACGGCAGGCATGCCGTCCGAGCTGATCGACGCGCTGATCGAGCAGGGCGCGCGCGGCCTGACGATCGTCAACAACAACGCGGGCAACGGCGAGACCGGCCTCGCGGCGCTGCTCAAGGCGAAGCGGGTGCGCAAGATCATCTGCTCGTTCCCGCGCCAGAGCGACTCGCAGGTGTTCGACGCGCTGTACCGCGCGGGCGAGATCGAGCTGGAGCTCGTGCCGCAGGGCAACCTCGCGGAGCGGATTCGCGCGGCGGGCGCCGGCATCGGCGGCTTCTTCACGCCGACCGGCTTCGGCACGAAGCTCGCGGAAGGCAAGGAAACGCGCGTGATCGACGGCAAGTCGTACGTGTTCGAGACGCCGATCCACGCCGATTTCGCGCTGGTCAAGGCGTACAAGGGCGATCGCTGGGGCAACCTCGTCTATCGCAAGACCGCGCGCAACTTCGGGCCGATCATGGCGAGCGCCGCGAAGGTCGCGATCGTGCAGGTGTCGGAAGTCGTGCCGCTCGGCGGGCTGAACCCGGAACACATCGTGACGCCGGGCATTTTCGTGCAGCGCGTCGTCGAAGTGCCGCAGGCCGCGCACGCGGCCGAGCTCGCCGCCGAACATGCTGCATCGCAAGCTGCCTGACTGAGGAGACCCGACATGAAACGACTGACCCGCGATGAAATGGCCAAGCGCGTTGCCCAGGACATCCCCGAAGGCGCGTACGTGAACCTCGGCATCGGCGTGCCGACGCTGGTGGCGAACCACCTCGACCCGAGCAAGGAGATCTTCCTGCACAGCGAGAACGGCCTGCTCGGCATGGGCCCGGCGCCCGCGCCCGGCGAGGAAGACGACGAACTGATCAACGCCGGCAAGCAGCACGTGACGCTGCTCACCGGCGGCGCGTATTTCCACCACTCGGATTCGTTCGCGATGATGCGCGGCGGCCACCTCGACTACTGCGTGCTCGGCGCGTTCCAGGTGTCGGCGAACGGCGATCTCGCGAACTGGCATACGGGCGCGCCGGATGCGATTCCGGCCGTCGGCGGCGCGATGGACCTCGCGATCGGCGCGAAGCAGGTGTTCGTGATGATGGAGCACCTGACGAAGCAGGGCGAGAGCAAGATCGTCGCGCAGTGCTCGTATCCGGTCACCGGCGTGCAATGCGTGAGCCGCATCTACACCGATCTCGCGGTGCTCGACGTGACGGCCGACGGCCTCGCGGTGAGCGAGATCTTCACCGACCTGTCGTTCGACGAACTGCAGAAGCTGACCGGCGTGCCGCTGATCGACGCGACGCGCAAGGCCGCGGCCTGACCGGCAAGCGTGCCGGCGTGCGCGATCCCGCGCACGCCGGCACGCTTGGGTAGACAATAAGCGCACGCCGTTTCCCCAATCTGATGCCATGCTCGAAGACAGCGCCCGCCTGACCTCCCTCATTTGCGGCACCGAGTCGCTCAACCGGATCTGGTCGCCCCGCGCGACGATCCAGCGGATGCTCGACGTCGAGGCCGCGCTCGCGCGCGCGCTTGCCGCGCAGCAGGTGATTCCCGCCACCGCGGTCGCGCCGATCGAACGCGCGTGCGACGCCGGCCGGCTCGACGCCGACGCGCTCGCGCACGGCGCGGCGCTCGGCGGCAATCTCGCGATCCCGCTCGTCAAGCAGCTCACCGCGCAAGTGAAGGCCGACGACCCGGAGGCAGCGAAGTTCGTGCACTGGGGCGCGACGAGCCAGGACATCATCGATACCGCGACCGTGCTGCAGCTGCGCGACACGCTCGACGCGCTCGAGCCGCTGCTCGACGAAGCGTGCGCGTCGCTCGCGACGCTCGCGCGCACGCATCGCGCGACGCCGATGATCGGCCGCACGTGGCTGCAGCAGGCGCTGCCGATCACGCTCGGCCTCAAATTCGCGCAATGGCTCGACGCACTTCTGCGCCATCGCGCGCGCTTCGCCGAATTGCGTGCGCGCGCACTGGTGCTGCAGTTCGGCGGCGCGGCCGGCACGCTGGCGAGCCTGCGCGAGCACGCGGCCGGCGTGAGCGCCGCGCTCGCGGCCGACCTGCGGCTCGCGCTGCCGGCCGTGCCGTGGCATACGCAGCGCGACCGCATCGCGGAAGCCGCGTCCTGCTTCGGGATGCTGACCGGCACGCTCGGCAAGATCGCGCGCGACGTGTCGCTGCAAATGCAGACCGAAGTCGGCGAGCTCGGCGAACCGGCGGCCGCCGGCAAGGGCGGCTCGTCGACGATGCCGCACAAGCGCAACCCGGTCGGTTGCGCGGCCGTGCTGACCGCCGCGGTGCGCGCGCCGAACCTCGTCGCGACCGTGTTCGCGGGGATGGTCCAGGAACACGAGCGCGCGCTCGGCGGCTGGCAGTCCGAATGGGACGCGCTGCCCGACCTCGCGCGTCTGACCGGCGGCGCGCTCGCGCAGATCGCGCAGATCGTCGCGGGCCTCGACGTGAACACCGAGCGCCTTGCCGCGAACCTCGAGCTGACGCACGGGCTGATCCTAGGCGAAGCCGTGATGCTCGCCCTTGGCGACCGGATCGGCCGGCTCGATGCGCATCATGTCGTCGAGCATGCGTCGAAAGAAGCCGTGCGCACCGGCGCGACGCTGTTCGACGTGCTCGCCGCCGATGCGACCGTATCGGCCCACCTGTCGCGCGACGCGCTCGCGCGGCTGCTCGATCCCGCACATTACGTCGGCGAGGCGCAGGCCTGCGTCGACGCCGTGCTCGCGCTGCACGCGGGCACGACACAACCAGGAGAACACTGATGCCTTTCGCCACTGTCAACGGCGTGAAACTGCATTACCGGATCGACCGTGCCGCGCGCGACGACGCGCCGTGGCTCGTCTTCTCGAACTCGCTCGGCGCCGACCTGCAGATGTGGGCGCCGCAGATCCGCCCGCTCACGCAGCACTTCAACATCCTGCGCTACGACACGCGCGGCCACGGCCATTCCGAAGCACCGGCCGGCTCGTACACGGTCGACCAGCTCGCGGGCGACGTGATCGGCCTGCTCGACCACGTCGGCATCGAGCGCGCGCACTTCTGCGGGATCTCGATGGGCGGCCTGACCGGCGCCGCGCTCGCCGCGCGTTTCCCGTCGCGCATCGTGCGCGCCGTGCTGTCGAACACCGCCGCGAAGATCGGCTCGCCGGAAGTGTGGGCGCCGCGTGCGCAGAAGGCGCGTGCCGAAGGGATGGCCGCGCTGGCCGACGCCGTGCTGCCGCGCTGGTTCACCGACGCATTCGTCGAACGCGAGCCGCGCCTGTTCGACGCGATCCGCGACACGTTCGTGCATACCGACAAGGACGGTTACGCCGCGAACTGCGACGCGCTGAACGCGGCCGACCTGCGCGAGGAAGTGAAGGGCATCGCGCTGCCGGTGCTCGTCGTGACCGGTGCGAAGGACATGTCGACGCCGCCCGACCAGGGCCGTGCGCTGGCTGCTGCAATTCCGGGCGCGCGTCACGTCGAATTCGACGCCGCGCACATTTCGAACATCGAGTGCACCGACGGCTTCAACCGCGCGCTGCTCGACTTCCTGACCGCGTGAGGCACCGACGATGGACGACCAGCAACGTTATGAAGCAGGGATGAAGGTGCGTCGCGCGGTGCTCGGCGACGCGCACGTCGACCGTTCGATCGAGAACCGCACCGAAGTGACCGACGAATTCCAGAACCTGATCACGCGCTATGCGTGGGGCGAGATCTGGACGCGCGACGGCCTGCCGCGCCATACGCGCAGCCTGCTGACCATCGCGATGATGGTCGCGCTGAACCGCGGCGAGGAACTCGCGCTGCACCTGCGCGCCGCGCGCAACAACGGCGTGACGCGCGACGAGATCAAGGAAGTGCTGCTGCAGACCGCGATCTATTGCGGCGTGCCGGCCGCGAATTCCGCGTTCCATCTCGCGGACAAGATCTTCAAGGAACAGGATGCGGCCGCCTAGATGCGGCTGAATCACACGGCCGGCGCGCGCCGGCCGTGACCCGATCGCGACGCCTGCCACTGCCGGCCGGTGTCGACGATGCATGACGCGCCGGCGACGAATCGGCGCGCGAACAAGGAAAGGCGCGGCCATCAGGCCGCGTTGCTTACATAGGAGACACGCGATGAATCGCGCACCCGTGGTCGATGTCCAGACCTTCATCAACGAGCAGCCGTTCGGCGGCTTCCAGTGGCTCGTGTTCCTGATGTGTTTCGTGATCGTGCTGCTCGACGGCTTCGATACGGCCGCGATCGGCTTCATCGCACCTTCGCTGCTGGGCGAATGGAACCTCACCAAACCCGATCTCGCACCCGTGCTGAGCGCCGCGCTGTTCGGCCTCGCGTGCGGCGCACTCGTGTCGGGCCCGCTGTCCGACCGCCTCGGGCGCCGTTCGCTGCTGCTCGGATCGGTGTTCCTGTTCGGCGTCGCGTGCTTCGTGTCCGCGTTCTCGAACACCATCGGACACCTGACGATCCTGCGTTTCATTACCGGCGTCGGGTTGGGCGCCGCGATGCCGAACGCGGTCACGATGATGGGCGAGTTCTGCCCGGACAAGCGCCGCGCGACCGTGATCAACCTGATGTTCTGCGGCTTCCCGCTCGGCGCCGCGTTCGGCGGTTTTCTCGCCGCGTGGATGATCCCGCATTTCGGCTGGCGCAGCGTGCTGATGCTCGGCGGTGTGACGCCGCTGCTGCTCGGCGTGCTGTTGCTGCTGAAGATGCCGGAATCGGTGCGCTTCATGGTCGCGCAAGGTCAGGGCGTCGAGCGGATCCGCGCGACGCTCGCACGGATCTCGCGCGACGCGCTGAACGCCGGCTCGTTCGCGATGACCGAAGCCGCGCCGCAGACGGGCGGCAAGGGGATCGGCGTCGTGGTGTCGCGCTCGTACATCGTCGGCTCGGTGATGCTGTGGATCGCGTATTTCATGGGCCTCGTGATCTTCTACGCGTCGATCAACTGGATGCCGATCCTGCTGAAGGATGCCGGTCTGACGCCGAAGAGCGCGACGCTGATCTCCGCGCTGTTCCCGCTCGGCGGCGTCGGCGCGGTGCTGTGCGGCGTGCTGATGGACCGTTTCAACGCGAACCGCGTGATTGCCGTGTGTTACGCGCTGACCGCGATCAGCGTGTATGCGATCGGGCAGGCGGCAGGCAATGTGGGGATGCTCGTGCTGGTCGTGTTCATCGCCGGCGTGCTGATGAACACCGCGCAATCGTCGATGCCGGCGCTTGCCGCCGCGTTCTATCCGACCGAAGGGCGCGGTACGGGCGTGGCATGGATGCTGGGCGTCGGCCGCTTCGGCGGGATCGCCGGGTCGTTCCTCGTCGCCGAACTGACGCGCCGGCACTTCTCGTTCGCGGGCGTGTTCGCGACGATCGCGGTCGCGGGCTTGCTCGCGTGCCTCGCGTTGCTGATCAAGCAGGCGGCGCGGCCGCACGGCGTCGCGCAGCCGTCCGGCAAGATCGAGTCGCTCGGGCATTGAGCGGATTCGGGGCCGGGGCGATGCGCCGGCCCTGCGTGTGATCGGGATGCTGCGGTGAGGCGCAAGACGGCTCACACGCACAACGACAGACCGAGCTGCTTCGGCGGCCCGTCGCTATTCCAGCCGCCGCGCCGCTACTCCTCCGCGTCGTGTTCCTTGACGAAGTTGCGCAGATACGCGCGCAGCGCGGCCTCCTGGCTGCGATGATCGGCAAGGTTCGCGGCGCCCAGCGCTTCCTCGTCGCCGAACAGCGTGGGCGGCGCGCAGTACGTACCCACCTCGATGTTCTCGCGCAGCACGCGAATCTCGTGCGTGAGCGGGTGGTACTCGGCGACCCAGTGCATGCCCTCGATGTGCTCGCCCGTCTTCAGCATTGGCTTCATCGGCCACCTCCATGCAGATGCGGCGCAACCGCCGCAGCGATTGCGCGCGCCCGTACCAAAAGGGTACGCCTGCACGGCATGAAGCTCAACGGCTGTGCTCGTGAGCGCTTACTGCGGCAGCAGATGCGCGACGAGCGGATACAGCGACAGGATCAGCAGCACGGCCATCGTCACGTTGAAGATGCGCAGTGCGCGGCGGTTCGACAGGAAGCGGCGCAGGCCCTGGCCGAACGCGGCCCACAGGCTGATGCACGGAAAGCCGATCAGGATGAACACGACGGCCATCCACGCGGCGTTCATCCCGTAGTCGGCGGACAGGCGGATCGTCGTCGCGGCGGTCAGCACCATCATCCACGCCTTCGGATTGACCCACTGGAACGCGGCGGCTTCGAGGAACGTCATCGGCCGCGGCTTGGCGCCTTGCGCCTTCACTTCGCCGGACGTGCCGATGCGCCAGGCGAGGTACAGCAGGTACGCGACGCTCGCGACTTCGAGGATCGTGTACAGGAACGGCACGCGGCGGAATGCTTCACCGAGGCCGAAACCGACGCACAGCATCAGGATCGCGACGCCGATGCTGATGCCGAAGAGGTGCGGCATCGTGCGGCGGAAACCGAAATTGACGCCGGACGCGAGCAGCATCGTGTTGTTCGGGCCGGGCGTGATCGACGTGACGAGCGCGAACAGCATGCCGGCGGGCAATGCGCTGAGGGTGAGGAAGTCCATCGCGGATTCTCCATTCGTGTTCGGGACTGGGATGGAGTCAGTGTAGCGACGGTTTTCTGTACAGTACCGGTACAGTTAGCCTGATGGTTGCCGGTACGGGGGAGGGTGGGAGGGTGGTGCGCGGGTATTTGTTGTTCCCGCATCGCCTTGATCTTTCCTCGCTTGGCCGCCACGCGCCACTTCACGGACTTGCTCCTCATTTCATCGCGCTTGTCTACGCCGATGTAGTCCACGTCGCCGAACGCTTCTTGCTCGTGACCGTGCAACAGCGCGTGCGCTTGCGAAACATCCGACACGTTGGCGGACGTGCCGACCACACTGTGAACCAGCCCCGAATCCGCATCGACGCCGATGTGCGCCTTCATGCCGAAGTGCCACTCGTTGCCTTTCTTCGTCTGATGCATGTCCGGATCGCGACGCTTCTCGGCGTTCTTGGTCGACGGCGACGCTTCGATGATCGTCGCATCGACCAGCGTGCCTTCCTTCATCATCAGCCCGCGTTCGCACAGCGAGATGCCAATTTCGTCAAACAGCTTGCGCGTCAGGTCATGTGCGAGAAGCAGGCGCCGGAACTTCAGCAGCGTGGTCGCATCCGGCACGTTCTCGACGGCCAGATCAATCCCGGCAAACGCCCGCATCGCAATGCTGTCGTACAGCGCATCCTCCAGCCCTTCGTCCGACAGACTGTGCGGGGATGATAAGTCGGAGCCGTTCGACTACATGTTTGTCGTTCAACTTTGCACTCTCATCGCAAATCATCCGCAATGCCAAATCAAAGTGCCGACACAAGCTACAGCTTTCAGTCGTCGCTATGGTGAGTCGGGCTTAAGCGACAGAGCAGCGGGATGTCGGCAAACCTATATCGATCAATCGGTGCTGCGCTTGGTCAAGCGCCGCGTCGGGCGTGGGCACGCGTATCGTAGTGAGTCTGGTAGATTCTTTCGACCTGCAACGTCTTGAGGAAGCTCTCCATCGGGGGGCGTTATCCCAGGCGTTGGCACGGCGGCTCATTGAAACGTTTATCTTGAACGCGGCGGTCAATTTCCGGTACGCGCGACTGACGTATTGGGCGCCGCAATCGGAGTGCAGTAGCAATCCCGGTGGCGGTTTGCGTTGCCAGCACGCAAGCGCTTCTTCCGGCGGATGCTGCGCTCAAACCCGGTGCTGCGTAAGATTGTGACCGATCAACTGCGCAGTTATCCGGCGGTGAAGGCTGAAATTCCCTGCCGAGACATCAAATGAACGCGGTATGTCATCGCGCCATACTCAAAGAACGCCTCGCGACATGGCATGGTTGGACTGACTCTCCCGCAGCCAACGAAGTTATCTGATAAGGATAACGACTCTTGAGGAAGACACGTGGCATGCACTTATGAACTTGATATAACTATTTCGTCTTCTTCATCGCTTCATTCTCCCGCCGCCTCTTCACCAACTTACAGAGTCTTTGCGTGGCTTTCACGAGTTGGGCGACACGAAAATCGATAGTCATGCTCACATCCCCATATCGGAAACATTTCAATTAGATTTCAGACGATTCGATCATGCGTCATTGTTCCGCATTTCAGGCCGCCGATGCCCCATCGTCGGCCGGCCAGCCGAAATACCGGCAGCAACCTACCCCTGCTCCCTTTCAAATTTCCGCAAACGTCTGCGTATTGACCTATCCTTAATGGGATGAAAAAAGCATGGCTCAATGCGTAAAAAATTCGATTGCGATCAGACGCGCCGCATGACAGCATGCGGGGCGTCGGCAATCGGGCACCCGTCCGGAACGATTCGATCGATCGCGCCGACCCGCGACCGAATCGTTTTCTCCGCACGTCGCGCCGCCGGATCCAGGCGACCCAAGCCCTACGGGAGATAGACATGGCCACTGCGACGACGCCCCGCGCCGGCACGCCCCCTTTGCCCGCCCTGCTGCGCGGCGGACGCTTCACGCTCGGCACGCGCATCGTGCTCAGCTTCGGCGCGATCTTCGTGCTGATGCTGGTCATGGCCGCGATTTCATACACCCGATTGACGGCGATCGACGCCGCTGCCGACAGCCTCCAGCGGGATTCGGTGCCGGGCCTGTACCTGTCGACGTCGCTGCGCGCCGCGACCAATCAAAGCTATACGGTGGTCGAACGCGCGATCTTCAGCGACGGCGATTCGGACGGCACGAAGCGCGATCTCGATCGGATTCCGGAAGCGCTGCGGCGTTTCGATCAGGCGTCGACGCAATACGAGGCGACGCTGTTCCGCGACGACGACAAGGCGCGCTTCGCCGCGCTCCGGGCCGCATACGACCAGTACCTGCCGCTGTTGAACGACGCAGCGCATGCGGCGGCGAGCGACCGCGCGGCTGCGCGGGCCAACTTTGCGCACGTGACGACGGCGTGGGAGAACGTAGTCCGTGTCGCGGACGCGCTGGTCGACGAAAACCGCGGCCAGGCCGACGATTCGGCACGGCAGATCCGCACGTCGGTCAACACGGCGGAAGCGACGCTCGCGACCGCGCTGAGCGTCGTGCTGCTGGTCGCGCTCGCGACCGGCTATGCGCTGTTCCGCGCGATCACGGGGCCGATGGCGCGGCTCGTCGAGGTGCACGACGCAATGCGCACCGGCAACCTCGCGCAGCGGCTCGACCTGCGCCGCAGCGACGAATTCGGCACGCTGCAGGACGGCTTCAACCGGATGGCCGAACAGCTCGCGAGCCTCGTGTCGCAGGCGCAGCAGTCGTCGCTGCAGGTGACGACGTCGGTCGCCGAAATCGCGGCGACGTCGCGCGAGCAGCAGGCGACCGC
>NZ_QTQM01000046.1:0-63004 GCF_003854225.1 Burkholderia sp. Bp8986
GCGCTGATCCGCTTCCTTACCGCACCTTAAGCGCTCCACCGATTTACTCTGGAGGACGTCGTTAACGGATCGCATACCTTCAAACAAACAAAAACAACGCGCTCCGCGCTTTGATGCGCAGGCGCATCTCGAGTCTTTCGGAGTTCCGCCTGAGATCGCGAAGGACTGGCTTGCAGTTCGCAAAACCAAGCGTCTGGCGCCGACTGTGACGGCTTTCGATGATGCAAAAGCCGAGGCAGACAAAGCGGGGATCTCGATGGCGGACGCAGTGCGCACCTGCGTCATTCGTGGATGGGGAGGCTTCAACGCATCGTGGTTGGGCGAGCCGTCCGGACGCGTTAATGGCCACCAGGCCGAAGGGATCTTCGGGTGATGGCCATGAACCTACGTTTTCCGCGGAACTCAGCCGAACTGATCGCCATGCGCAAGAGCGGCAACGTGCCTGAACTACCGGTGTTGGTCGCGCTTGCCGGTCCGTTGTCGTGGGCGAATGTGACGCTCAGCGCGACGCCAAGCGAGCGTTACGACTGGCGACCGGTTACAGCACTGGACGTCGAGGTGTTCGCGTCCACACACGTGTCTTGGGGTGACCTGCTGAGCACGCTGTCGGATATCGCCGCTGCAGTACCTGACACGCTGGTGCTGACCTTCCGCGAAGGTCCGCGTGTGCATTGCGGCGAGGCGCATGTTGTCCCGGGACAGGATTTCGCGCTGTTTGACTGGTTCCCGATGGCGATCGCACCGATCTGTTGGCCCGCGTCGCACGTACTTGCTCGACGCCTGTTCGACGTATTGGGCGACACGATTCCGAATCCGTACGACGACGCCTGCGACCTCGCAATGCAGGTGGTCGCCGAAGCTCACGAGAATGCCACGGAGGTGGCCTGATGGCCCGAACGATTCCCGATTCGATCGACTGGAACGCCTATCTCAACGATACAGACGACGGCCGCGCGGACGTGCGCCGCGCGAGCGAGTTTATCGAGGACCTGGTCGAGCACCTGCACAGCCCGAAGGAAGGCGCGCCCGGGACCGAGTCGCCCTGGGCCACCGTTGGCGATTCGCTCCGCTTCCGCGAGGGCGAGGTGACGCTGTGGGGCGGCGTGAACGGCCACGGCAAGTCCGCCGTCCTCGGCGAGGTGATGCTTCATGCCATGTCGGCCGGCGACCGGGTATGCATCGCGTCGATGGAAATGCGCCCGATCGCGACGATGGAGCGCCTCGCGCGCCAGGCAGCGGCCACCGATAAGCCGGCGCCTGAATTCATCCGCGGCTTCGGTCGCTGGACGGACGAGCGACTATGGCTGTATGCCCATGTCGGCACGGTTGAGCGCACGCGCATGCTCGCGGTCGCGCGGTACTGCCGCAAGGAGCTCGGCGTGCACCACGTCGTGATCGACAGCCTGCTCAAGTGCGGTATCGCACCGGATGACTATGCCGGTCAGAAAACCTTCGTCGACGCGCTGTGTGCACTGGCGCGAGACACCGGTGTGCACATCCATCTCGTGCACCACGCACGCAAGGGCGAAAAGGAAGCCGTCGTGCCGGATAAGTTCGATATGAAGGGCGCCGGCGAGATCACAGACCTGGTCGACAACGTGCTGATCGTGCATCGGAACAAGACCAAAGAGGCGACGCTGCGCAAGGAGACGCTTTCCGATGAGAAGCGCCAGGAGGCTGAGCAGCAAGCCGACACAGCACTGATCTGCGCGAAGCAGCGGCACCACACGTGGGAAGGTACCGTGCGCCTCTGGTTCGATGCGGCCAGCCTGCAGTTTCGTGACGTACGTATTGGCGGCGCGCGGTATCTGGATCTGCATTCCGGTACGTGGGTGCAGGGCTGGCAGCGGTGATTGGGGTCGCTGAGACTGAATTTAGCAGGAGGAAATCAGGGCAATGACCCAGTTCAGGAAAGGGCAGAGCGGCAATCCGGCCGGGAAACCAAAAGGTACGCGTGATAAGCGCACTGCGCTGCGCGAGTTGCTCCAGCCGCACGCCGCCGACTTGGTGGCGAAAGCGGTCGAGCTTGCCAAGGCTGGCGATACGACCGCGTTGCGTATCTGCATCGACCGATGCATCCCGGCTATCAAAGCAAAGGATCAGCCAATCAGCCTCTCGGGCCTGAGCGGCTCGCCGGCCGAGATGGGAAAGACGGTTTTACAGGCAATGGCGACGGGTGACATCACGCCCGACGAAGCAGCCGCGGTGATGCAGGTCGTTACCGCGCAGATGAGGATTGTCGAGGTCGATGATCTTGTGAAACGCATCGAGGCTTTGGAGGGCAACGGCGATGGCGAGCAACAACAATCTTAAGGCGCGCATCGCGTGCCTGGAACAACGACGGGACACGAGTGATCCGCCGATCATCATTCGCCGAATCATCGCTTCGGAAGACGAAAGCTATTTCGACGGCGTTACGGTGAATGGAGCCTATACGCCGTGTGCGCCTGGTCAGGCTGCATATGAATTGGAGCAACAGGTGATCGCGGAAATCAAGCGTCAACGCGTAGCGGGCAGGTTTCTCGTTCGCAAGGTGAGGGCAGGCGCCGTAACAAACGCGGGGCAACAAGCTGAATCGTGATCATTGGAGAGCAATGCTATGGCAAACATCAACCTCAGAATGCGTGTTGAGCGCCTCGAACAACGGCAGCCTAGGTCGTACGCCGTGGACACCATTGTGATTACTGACCTGGAGGATAAGGAGAACACTCCCCACCTCATTTGGAGGCTTGGGCGCAGTGGTTTTGAGGAAGTCCCAGAAGGGACGACCTGGGAAGATCTTCAACGGTAAGGAGCTTGGAAATGGCAATCTTTGGTTTTGGAAACGACCCAACAGCCGGCCCGGGCGTCGGCGGGCTAAATGGATTTTTCAACGGCCCCGCTGCGTATGGCGACACAGGTCTGACGGGAACCGTTGCAGCGAACGGTTCAGGGCTGAACGCGGGGATGAGCGGCAATCTCGGCGGTGCATTCGGGTTTGCGCCTACGGGGCTGTTCAGTGGCTTGCTGCCGGGTGGTGGGATGAGCGCAACACAGAGCGGTGCGCTCGGTGGCGGGCTCTCGGGAGCGGTAAATGGTGCTGCTCCGATTGGCGGCGCAACGATGGGCGGTTTCAATCCTGCGCCTTGGATGCTGGGTGCAACTGGTCTCGCTGGTCTTGGCCTACTGGCCGCGGGTCATAATCGGCAACAAGCAGGGCCAGCGCCCGCGCCGGTCGCTCCATTCGGATTCGGGCGCCCTGCCGTTCAAGCTCCGCCGATGCAGTCGACAGCAGCGTACATGCATTTCTGAGCGTTGGTGATATCCAACGTAGCGACCAGTAGCGCACCGCGCCGCCTGTTCTGGGCACACAGGCGGCGTGTGATCAGTTACATCCCCATCCCGTACAGTATCGGCTGAACGAGTTGCCATTGGAGTCGGTGCCGTACATCGCACGGTTACCGTTACCCATATTTGTGATCGTCTCGTTCCACGAACTGCCGTTCGCGGCCGTCCCATTAACGTAGGTCGAATTGCCGATCGTGCGAGCTGTCTCGCTCCAGTTGCTCCCGGTGGATGCGTTGTAGCCATTTACCGTGGTCGCATTTCCCATACGATTAACGGAGTAGGAGTTTCCGTTGCTATCGGTGCATGTTTGAAAGGCGTCGCTTCCGAAGCAAGCGGCGAACGTGGAGTGCGATAAGACGGCCAAGACGAGAGCGGCAGCTTTCATGATGAGATCCCCGAGGTGCGTGGACTTCTGCGAGTCGTTTGACAAGAGGATAGAACTCGACCATCTCCGCTACAAGGGACACTTGCTGGATTGCCTAGCGTCGGCCAAATGCGCCCAACCATGTCCAAAAACGAACGGTAACGGACACGCATCGGCAACATGTCCAAAAACTAGCTTGTAAACATTTCGGACGTGCCCTATGATTCGTACATGGATTTCGTACATGTGCGGAGCTAAAAATGTCACGTGTGTTCGCATACTGCCGTGTGTCTACCGTCGAGCAGTCGACCGAGAATCAGCGGAGGGAGATCGCAGCCGCAGGTTTTGCGATTGAAGATCGCCGTGTCATCGAAGAGGCCATCAGTGGTTCGGTGGCGGCCAAGGAGCGACCGGGCTTCGGCAAGTTGATTGATCGGCTTGAGCCGGGTGACGTGCTGGTCGTAACGAAGCTCGATCGCTTGGGGCGGAACGCAATGGACGTCCGGGCGACAGTCGAGCAACTGGCACAAGGCGGCGTTCGCGTGCATTGTCTAGCTCTCGGCGGCGTGGATCTGACAAGCGCCGCTGGCCGTATGACCATGCAAGTTATTTCGGCGGTAGCCGAGTTCGAGCGTGATTTGCTTATCGAGCGCACGAAGTCCGGGCTGCAGAGGGCGAAAGCAGAAGGTAAAGAATTTGGGCGGCCGTCTGCTCTCTCTGTGGACGAGCGTCGCGACGTGTTAGAGCGGCTGGCGGTCGGTGAAAGCGTCGCTGCCATAGCTCGAGCATTTTCAACTAGTCGCCAAACGATCATGCGTGTACGGAGCGCAGCCGCATCGGCGACGTGAGCCGACGTTTCAGAATCGTTGAGCTATCGAACCTGCGATAACGACAGGACGAACTGACCAGCAACTTCCTCGGCGATTGCCAGCGCCAAGTCGTAGCGCCTATACCCTTCGTCCGGTTCGCAAGTTCTGCGCTGCGCCTCAAGTGAGTTTTCCGGCAACCCCGTCGGAACAGCCGTGATCCGAAAGCCGAAGATCTCCGGCCGGCCGTTCGTGCCGGCGGTGCAAGTCGGCCCTCGGTTGTGTCACGGCAATGGCCACGGGTGTGACGGGTCGACACGCGACAAGTTGAAGTGCGCGCAGTCAAGATCGTCCTTGCTGAACAGCGGCGCGAACTGGGGCTCTAGCATGATGCTTTCAAACGACAGGTCTAGGGCATCGTGTGCTGCGAGATTTTTTAGGCCACTCTTGATGTCGCCTTGCGTGACGAGCCGCTTGGCCAGCGTGACGGGCGGATAAGTCGCCATCATGCCTTCGATCGTCGACTTCACGTACTTCTTTTGAATCGAAATGTCCATGGCCTCGCGGATGCGGGCGCCGAATTCCTTGGCCAGTGCGTCGAGCGAGAAGGTGGTCGCGTTGGGCCCATCGACTTCTGTGGAGTTACTGGCGTCGACTGCATGCCGTGCGGCATCGCCCAGCGCTCGCAGAAACGCGGGGAGGCGCGGCAGTGTGCGATCGACCGACCAGGTTTCGTTGTCGTCGAGGAATTCAGGGAAGTCGCCCGAGTTCAGCACGGCATACAGCGCATGCACCGCAGTGTCGGTCAGCTCGAATGGTGGCGGGAGCTCGGCACGACCGGTTCGCTCGACTGCGACCTTCGTATAGGGCGCCTCGTGCGCGCCTCCCTCGATCACCTCGTCGATATGCAGCCAGTACGGGCGATGGCGTTTGTCTGGGTGCCCGTCCGTGCGCGATGTCCAGCAGAGAATCCAGCGGTCCGGTAGCACCGTGTCGGATTCAAGGAACGACACCGTGCTGTTGACCGTTCCGTGCGAGACGATCTGATCGGTATAGGTGATTTCGCCGGACACCCAGCACACATAGATTTCATCGCTGGATATTGGTCGGTAGGCACCTAGGGTCGACGCTTTCGCATCGTTGCGAATGACACCCTGCTTGATCGCGCGATCCCACTGCGCACGTAGCTCGGCTAGGCGTGCGAGTTTGGCCTCGGTGGTCGGATAGGCCATGCCAGCCTGTTGCCGATAGTCGTCCAGTCGCGCGCGCAATTCGGCCAACGCCAGCGCATCGTCGACAATGAACCCCGCTTCTTGCAATCCTTCAGCACTGAGGCCGTTGGCCGTCAGGTTGAAGCTGCCGACCGCTGCGCCGCGCTCGCCGAGGTAAATCTTGGCGTGCAGGTTGTCGAGGAAATGGACTTGCTCCCAGCCAACCACCTCGGCGATCTCGACGATCGCCGCAGGGTTCGTACCGACTGTCGGCGACAGCACGATGTCCTTGAGGTTCTCGGGAGCGATATAGGTTTTCCAGTCGATGCCGACATAGGCGACTGCGATATGACTTGGCGAAATCTCGCGCAGCCCGCGCTGAATGTCGCTGCCGTGAATGAACTTCATGATGAGTAACCCCGTATGGCTCGAATTGTTGTAGTGGCCTAGATGGACCTGTCGTCGATCGTTACGATGACGGGCTGCCGGCGCGCCATGGCTAATGCAACCGACGCGATACGTTACTACCGCTTGTGTCGAAACTACAACGTGCTGTCTTGTCGTCGACGGTGGCGTCACTTTGCGAATCGGTGGGTAAAGCGACGCCCATCCGAAAACGTTGCGTGCGTCACTCTGTAGACGTGACAGCCATTCTCGAGCGCGAGACGGGGACCATCGAAAAACTGTTGCCAGGCGGGACAACCGCCGCTAATCTTGCTTCACACCCCGCCTGGGTAAGGCATCGACCGAAGTGCGCCGAAACTGATCGGCAATTGTTTTGAAAGCCCGCTCTGCGGGCACGGTGACTTGATCACCGAATGAACTGAGTAGGGCCCACGCCCAAAATCCGTCCATCGTTTCCTGATGGGCTCGTGACTGCTTCGCCGATAGGTGAAGCCCTCCATCGCCTTTTGCTTCCTGCGAAAGGCGCGATGTGCAATCCCCGTATGCCGCTCCTGCGGCAATCAATCCGTGACGTGCGCTCCCCAGCGCTAACGCCGTGCCTTGCTGCGCCCGTCTCAATCGTCCTCGTGACGATCGGCGGCGCGCTCGGCCTCGGCGTCTGCAATCTCGTACCGACTCGCTCGGTACGCATCAATTCGCGCGGTCGGGGCATTGGCGCCCCCGATCGGTCGCACAGCCAAAACACGGATCAAACGGGGGAAGCGTCTTCCCGCCACGCGTCGAACCTCATCGGGTTCATGCGTGCCGGGCTGCGTCAGCTGGCTGGCGTAGAACGCTCCCAATCTCACCAGGCCGAGGCTCGTGCCCCCGTTTGTTGTCTCCCAGCTGCGTTTTCGCGGCTCCGTCCAGCGGACAGGGAGGCAACTGGGGTCGAGCCTCACGTCATGGATGCGGGGTACGCATGTCGCACAAATCTCTCACGGCCGACCTGTGCCGTGCTGCGCGCGGGGCGCGGGGCAAACAGGCAAACTCGACCTCGAAAGGTCGGGAGAAGTCGCTCGCGCGTTTCGCGCGATTCCTGTGGGATATGGGCTTTCAGGTTCACACAACCGGTCAGCTCAAAGAGAAGCATCTGATCGCCTGGTCGAACGACATGACGGGCCGAGGGCGCTCGAAGCGGACGGCCATCAACAACATGACGCACATCCGAACGGCACTCGAAGGGATCGGGCGCCGGCCGTTTGCCGACAAGATGAGCAATGCGGCGCTCGGTCTGTCGGGAGCGAGCCGGGCCGGCACGAAGCGGCCGATGATGCGCGACGAGCTGGAACCGTATCGTGCTGCTGTTGCTGCAATCGACCCAGGCATAGCGGTTGTGCTCGAGCTGCAGCTCGAATTCGGATTGCGTGCCCGCGAGGCTGTCGAAAGCATCAAATCGCTGGCTGACTGGCGGCGCGCGCTGTCGAGCTCGATCGGAGATGGCTTCGTGACCATCATCCACGGGACGAAGGGAGGCAAGACGCGTCGGAGCCCACCGTCGGATCGGCGGCGCGCTGCTGAGCTGGTGGAGCGGGCGATCGGATTGTCGAACGAGTACGGCGGGAAGCTGGTTCGCAAGCCGGATCTGAAACGAGCCATGGAGCGTTACCACTACGTCGTGCGTAAGGTCGGTATGACCGACGAGCGTGCACCGCATAGCCTTCGATACGCATACGCGACCGAGCACCTTGAGCGGCAGAAGGCTGCCGGCGTATCGCGTCGAGAGGCGGCCGCAGGCGTATCGACATGGCTCGGCCACGGGGACGGACGCGGGACGTGGGTGGAGCGGGTCTACGGGCGCGAGGTGCTTGCTGAGGTGGAGGTGCGCCATGCATAAGCACGCCGGCACATTGCCGCTCGTCGGCCACTCGCGGTGGAAGCAGATCGAGCCGTTCGTTGGGGTATCACGCGAGACGTGGCGAAAGCTGTGCCGTGCTGGAAAGGCGCCCCGGCCGATTCAACTCTCGCAGCGCTGCACGGTCTGGCGAAATGACCAGATACATCGCTACTTGGCCGATCCGCTTGGATATCGTGTGCCAGAATCTGGAGCCGGAGCGTGAGTCGAGTCGAACGACTTGCGAGCATATGTGCCGCGGTGATCGGATATGTCCGTGGCACCAATTTTTCCACATGAATGTAATGGATAGCGATCGGGGTTCGTGATGTCTGAGGGCGAGAATGGGAATTGCGATATCAGGGCCAAGCATGCAGCGTTTTCAGTGCTGCGCGAGCGCATTGTCGAGCATGTATTTGTCGGCGAAGCGATGCGCCGCCTCTGGCAGCTTGGCATCGTGGACATTGAGGTGTTGCGCGCAGAATTCGACACGAGCGGCTATGACCTCGTCATGAGCCGCGCCAGCGCTCTACGTCATATCCAGTTCAAGGTTTCGCTTGTCGGCGGTGCGCGGGCGAGCGTCAATGTCAATCTGCGGCTCGGCAATACCCCGAGCGGTTGTGTCCTTTGGATCGTGGTCGACGACGATCTCAAAATCCTTGAGTACCGCTGGTTTGGAGCGGCGCCGGGTAAGCCGCTACCGGATATCTCTGACCGGGGTGTCGTGCGTCACACGCGCGCCAATGCCCAAGGCGAGAAAGGGGTCCGCGAGGGACAGCGCTCGTTGTCGAAGGCGGAGTTCGAGACGCTCCACGGGCTCGATGCTGTACTCGAGCGACTGTTCGGAGTTGGGCGGGCGGAATTCTGACCGTGTCGCCGTTATCGACGATCCCGTGACGTTGTCAGATGGCTCTGTGGGCAAAGGCCTCGATCGCCTGCAGGGCCGCCGGCCAGTTTGAGAGACCGGCATCGACCAGCTTCAGTGTGAGATGCTTGATGGCTTCGCCTGACAGCGACTTGAGCTGATCGAGGAGTCGAGACTTTTCGGACCAAGGTAGATCAGATTCAGAGATCCGTTGCCCGATCAATTCCTTCAGCGTGTCCTCGTGGAGCTTGACGGTCACGACGCCCAAGATCGCGGATAAGCCGCCGTCATCGGCGAGGAAGTCCATCCCGCGAGCCGTGATACTCGGGAGCCCCCAAGCCTTTGTCTCTCCGGGGCCAAATGGATGGGCGGGGCAGTCGACCAGCCCATGTTGGTTCAGGTAGGCGATGTTTGCGATGTATCGGCGGGTCGCCTCGGCCCCTTCAGGCTGCAGGAGCGCCCGGTTATCAACGTAATTGGGATAGACGTGAGCAAGTTCTTCCAATAGCTCTCGCTGGTATGTGCGGTCAAGGTTCATTCACCCTCCAATTATTCTTCGCTGGGATGTGTGGCTTCGTCTGTAGATTCTGACACTTTTACTTTCCGGATCGTAGCCTGGACTCGCTCCACAACGGGCACCCATCATGAGATGGGTGCTCGACGGAGATCAGGGGTTGGTATGACGGACCTACAGAGAGGGCAAGCGCAATGTGCCGCTTGACACTGGCAAATGTATCTAGACGGGCAACTACTGGTTGTTTTTTTGATCGGAGACAATATAACGAATCCTATAGATAGGATGCTCGTTACAATCGCCTCGCTGCCTCAACGGGACCACTAACGGGGAAGGGGTATATATGACTGGTTCGGCAGCAGCCGATGAGAGCCAAGGTATAAACCCGAAAATTTGGCGTGTCGTGGTCTATGGCGGCATGGGGTTGTTGCTTGTTGTCCTTACAGCTTGTTTCGGATTAACGGGCTGCAGTGAGATGCAAGAAATTCGTCGGTGGATGGAACTGATGAACGGCGCAACATGGCCCGATCAACCGGCGGCATTGTGCGATTCGAAGCCTTGGCTGTTTAGTCTTTTTCTTGCACTGCGGACAATGTTGAATTTGGGGGCAGTATTTGCCGCCGTCGTTGTGGTGCTCGAGTTGTTCATCTTCCGGAGGAAGAAGATCATGAATGTTCGCCAATTACTTAAAAGTCGGGAGTTGGCAGCTCTCCAGGCTGTTGAGTTAGCGCTCAGTTCTTCGCCGCCCGAGACTCGGGAAGCCGCGCTCGCCGCAGTCAAGAATGCAGGGAAAGATTGGGATAACGATTACCTCCCGACCATACTTGGCACAGATGAGGCAGAGGATGTCTTGGGGCACGTGATTCGTCATCGTGGCCGTGGCCATTCTGCGAGCGTCTGAGCATGAACGCTGCGCTTCCTCTCCAACCAGGTACCGTAGCCCACAAGCACTTGCAGCAGACCCTTGATGACGTGAAGGCGATGGTGAGTTGTCACAATAGAAGGGTTGATGCGATACATGCCCGTGCAGAATCACTAGCGAGAAGATACGGTGTTCCTCCAGCAGCCGATGTCACGCAAGTTACTGCGTTCATCGCAAGTAACTTGAATGAGTTGGATTGCAACTGTCCTGGCATTTGCGCAACGCCTCGTTCATATAGCTACTAGCCGCGTGTAGCCTGTTGCGCATATGAAGGGGCGGGAGGCGAAGGCGCACCAGCATTTCCTATACGCGAAGGTGCGAAACAGCGCCACGGGCAACACGGTTTTGTAGATTGCTCGTCAGGCTCCATGCCGACCAAGTCCCTATCGCCCGACGTTGATCGGGATCACTGCAGCGCCAGCCTCAAGTGCATCGAGGTGATCCGCCCAGTGTTGCATCATCTTCCGACGCTCGGGCACGAACTCGGCGTGCACGTACGCAGCGGTGACCTGATTGCGCTCTGCATGGGCAAGTTGTCGGTTGACCACGTCCCGGCTGTACCCAAGCTCTCGCAGCACGGTAGCGGCCAGCCCGCGGAATCCGTGGCCTGTCATCCGCGACTTGTAGCCCATGCGGTAGAGCGCATAGAGCATCGTGTTGTTCGAGATGTGGCTTCTGCCCTGGACGCTGTAGAACACATACCGGTGCGCACCGTTCAACTCGCGCAACGCGGCCAATGTGTCGAGCGCCTGCCGGGAGAGCGGCACGATGTGCGGGTCACGCATCTTCATTCGCGCCGGTGGAATCCGCCATTCGGCGGCGCGCTCGTCAAACTCGTTCCACTCGGCATTGATCATCTCGGTTGTCCGAGTGAACGTCAGAGCCATGAAGCGGAGCGCCAGCCGCGTGACGAGATCGCCTTGGTACGCGGCGATGTCTCTCATGAGCTGCGGGATTTCGACCGGCTTGACTCGTGCCATGTGTTGGACGCCGGCCCCTTTCTTGAGAACTGTCTCGGCGTCGATATCTGCAGCGGGATTGCGAGGGCATCTCCCGGTCATGATTCCGTACTGGAATACGGCCCTTGAGCGCTGGAGGATGCGCTTTGCTGTCTCTCGCACGCCGCGGGATTCGACAGCCCTCAGTATCTCGAGCATGTCGGGCGCCTCGATGTCTCGGATCGGACGATGGCCGATTCGGGGAAACACGTCGACTTCGAGCGAGTTGATCACCTTGCCCGCATACACTTCGGTCCAGGCATCCTTCTGGGCCGCAAACCACTCGCGCGCGACAGCCTCAAACGTCGACGCTGCCTCGATCGCCCGGGTGCGTTTGACTTCCCGTTTCTGCTCGGTCGGATCGGTGCCGGCGGCCAGTTGCTTCCGCGCATTGAGACAGGCCTGCCGAGCTTCGGCAAGCGTTACCTCTGGATAGACGCCGAAGGCGGCGCGCTTCTCTTTGCCGTCGAATCGATACTTCATCCGCCAGTAGCGTGATCCGTTCGGCATGACCTCCAGATACAAGCCCTTGCCGTCAGCCAGGCGATAGGGCTTGTCGGCCGGCTTGGCCTTGCGGATCTGCATCTCGGTCAGTGGAGTGGCGCGCTTCGGCATGGCGTGGGGGCATCGAGTTTGGGGGCATGGAGGCATGTCCCAAAAGATGCCCCCAAGTTAGGTTGCTTGTACTGGGCAACCTTGGGCAATGATGGCAGCAAAAGTCCAGGCGACACAAGGCCGTGCGCGACTTTTTGGGCAAACTTGGGAAGTGTAGGGAACTTAGATGGTCCCCCCGACAGGAATCGAACCTGTATCTAGCGCTTAGGAGGCGCTTGTTCTATCCATTGAACTACGGGGAGAGCCATGTCCGCGATATCGCGTGCGGAAGACGCGACCGGGACGGCGATGTGGACAGCGCGCAGAGTATAGCAAACGCGCGGCGCATCGGCGGACGGAATGCGTGCCGATACGCGCCGCGCGCCCCGGTCGTGTCCGAAAAAGCCGAATCAGAAATCGACGACGACGAAATCTTCCTTGCCCACGTCGCACAGCGGGCAGCGCCAGTCGGCGGGAATGTCGGCGAAACGGGTGCCGGCGGGGATGCCCTCGTCGGGCAGGCCTTCCGCTTCGTTGTAGACCCACCCGCAAATCAGGCAGACCCAGCTCTGGTATTCGGTTACTTCGCTCATGTGGCGCTCGGGATGATGAAAGTCGGTGACGCCGTCCGCGGCGTGGCCGGCGGACGAAAGGCGCAATGGTACCGGAATTTCGCCGAACGCCTCCGCAACGTCGTTTTAAACGTACGCATCGCGAACAACGACCGTCATCGCGCGGGCCGGGCACGCAGTGTATGCTTCGTGAGCCTTTCAATCTGAAGGAGAAAAACGATGCTCAACAAGAAGAAATGGATCGCGGGTGTGGTTTGTGTCGCGGCGCTGGCCGCGTCGACGCTCGCGCGTGCCGAGGCGCGCGTGTACTTCGCCGAGCCGAAGGATGGCGCGACGGTCTCGAGCCCCCTGCACGTGAAGTTCGGCCTTGAAGGGATGGAACTCAAGCCGGCCGGCGACATGACGCCGGACACGGGCCACCATCACCTGCTGGTCGACGGCAAGCCGGTGCCGAAGGGCGACGTGATCCCCGCCACCGACCATTCGCTGCACTTCGGCAAGGGCCAGACCGAAACCGACCTGAAGCTGCCGCCCGGCCAGCATACGCTGACGCTGCAGCTCGGCGAAGGCGCGCACCGCTCGTACGGTCCCGAGCTGAGCTCGACGATCACGGTCAACGTGAAGTAATCGCGCGTTCCGCCTGCGGGCGCCCGGCCGGGAAACTGCGGCCGGATGCCCGCCGCCGGCCCCGCATGACGCCAACGCGCGCGATGCCGGCCCCGCCCGCCGAGCGCGCGCCATCATGCCGCCGCAGCAAAAACGCAGCGCTAACGCAGCGCTAACGCAGCGCTTAAGCAGCACAAAATGATTCGCCCTCCGGCCTAGTCCATCCGGCCATCCCGGCGCAGGCGTCCGCCACCGGTACAATGGGCGCTTCCGATTTCTCTCTTCGCCGTCTCCCCATGTCGCTTTATTCCATTACCGGCGCGCAACTCGCGTTCGGTCACGTCGCGTTGCTCGATCACGCGGACTTCTCGCTGGAGGCCGGCGAGCGCGTCGGCCTGATCGGTCGCAACGGCGCGGGCAAGTCGTCGCTGCTGAAGATCGTCGCCGGGCTCGCGAAGCCCGATGACGGGCTGATTACGCGCCAGCAGGAGCTCGTGACCGTCTATGTGCCGCAGGAGCCCGAATTCGAACCCGGCGCGACCGTGTTCGACGCCGTGGCATCGGGGCTCACGCACACGCGCGAAGTGCTCGAAGAATACGATTCGATCGCGCATCGCCTCGCTGAAACACCGGAAGGCGCCGAACACGACGCGCTGCTCGCGCGGATGAACGCGCTGCAGTCGTCGCTCGATGCGCACGACGCATGGAACTGGCGCACGCGCGTGTCGATGACGCTCGCGCAGATCGGCCTGACGGACGGCGACGCACAGGTAGACGCATTGTCGGGCGGGATGCAGAAGCGCGTCGCGCTGGCGCGCGCGCTGGTGCTGCAGCCCGACGTGCTGCTGCTCGACGAACCGACCAACCACCTCGACTTCGACGGCATCCGCTGGCTGGAAGAACTGCTGGTCGCGCAGCGTGCGGGCCTGTTGTTCATCACGCACGATCGCGCGTTCCTCGACCGCGTCGCGACCCGTATCGTCGAGCTCGATCGCGGACGGCTGCTGTCGTATCCGGGCAATTTCTCCGCGTACCAGACGCGCAAGGCGCAGCAGCTCGAAGTCGAGCGCGTGGAAAACGAGAAGTTCGACAAGCTGCTCGCGCAGGAAGAAGTGTGGATCCGCAAGGGCGTCGAGGCGCGCCGCACGCGCAGCGTCGGCCGCATCGCGCGGCTGGTGCAGATGCGCAACGAGCGCGCGGAGCGCCGCAATTCGCAGGGCAACGTGAAGCTCGACGTCGCGCAGGGCGAGAAGTCGGGCAAGATCGTCGCGGAACTGACGGACGTGACGAAGCGCTACGGCGAGCGCACGGTCGTCGACACCTTCTCGACGACGGTGATGCGAGGCGACAAGATCGGCTTCGTCGGCCCGAACGGCGCGGGCAAGACCACGCTGCTCAAGCTGATCCTCGGCGAGCTGAAGCCCGACGCGGGCACGGTGCGCACCGGCACGAACCTGCAGGTCGCGTATTTCGACCAGATGCGCGCGCAGCTCGACCAGGAAAAGAGCCTGGCCGACACCATCAGCCCCGGTAGCGAATGGGTCGAGATCGGCGGCGTGCGCAAGCACGTGATGAGCTATCTCGGCGACTTCCTGTTCGCGCCGGAGCGTGCGCGCTCGCCGGTGAAGTCGCTGTCGGGCGGCGAGCGCAACCGGCTGCTGCTCGCGCGCCTGTTCGCGCGTCCGGCCAACGTGCTGGTGCTCGACGAACCGACCAACGATCTCGACATCCCGACGCTCGAACTGCTCGAGGAACTGCTGGCCGACTACGACGGCACGGTGCTGCTCGTCAGCCACGATCGCGCGTTCCTCGACAACGTCGTGACGTCGGTGATCGCGGCCGAAGGCGACGGCAAGTGGCGCGAATACGTCGGCGGCTTCACCGACTGGCAGATCCAGAGCGAGCGTTCGCAGCAGCTCGCGCAGCAGGAAGCGGCGAAGCGCGCGGTGAAGGAAGCGGCGCCGGTCAAGGAAGACGCGGCGAAAGGCGCGGCCGGCCGCAACGCGCAGCGCACGGTGAAGCTGTCGTTCAACGAGCAGCGCGAACTCGATGCGCTGCCGGAGAAGATCGCGGCGCTCGAGGAAGAACAGAAGACGATCAACGCGCAACTCGAAGATGGCTCGATCTTCGCGAAGGATCCGCAGGAAGGCACGCGCCTGACCGAGCGGTTCGCGGCGATCGACGACGAGCTCCTCGCCGCGCTCGAGCGGTGGGAGACGCTCGAGGCAAAGCGCAAGCCGGTCTGACGCACCACGCGTGGCGGCCCGGCGCGTCGGAGCGCCGGCCGGCAGCGCCGTGCGACGATCTTGCGGCGGCGCGCCACGCGGAACCAGTAAAATACCGCGCGTCCCGGGTCGCTCGGCGCACGCCGCGCGCCCGCTTTCGGAGCAGTCCAAGCACACCGTTGTTTCGATTCGCTTTTTTACGGAACTCAACGTTTTGTCCACGACGTTATCCACACGAGATGTGGACAACGTCCCGATGAATGACGAAATTCAGCGCCTATGTCAACGAAGAAGCCCAGCGCGGCCTATAGCGAAGCATCGATCAAGGTGCTCAAGGGCCTCGAGCCGGTCAAGCAGCGGCCCGGCATGTACACCCGTACCGAAAATCCGCTGCACATCATCCAGGAAGTCATCGACAACGCGTCCGACGAGGCGCTCGGCGGCTACGGCAAGCAGATCACGGTCACGCTGCACGCCGACCAGTCGGTGTCGGTCGAGGACGACGGCCGCGGCATCCCGTTCGGGATGCATCCCGAAGAGGGCGTGCCGGTCGTCGAGATCGTGTTCACGCGCCTGCACGCAGGCGGCAAGTTCGACAAGGCCGCCGGCGGCGCGTACACGTTCTCGGGCGGCCTGCACGGTGTCGGCGTGTCGGTGACGAACGCGCTCGCGACGCGTCTCGACGTGACGGTCTGGCGCGACGGCAAGATCGCCGAACTCGGCTTCGCCGACGGCGACGTCGTGAAGCCGCTCGCGACGCAAGGCGCGGGCCGCGGCGAGAAGAAATCCGGCACGCGCGTGCAGGTGTGGCCGAATCCGAAGTATTTCGATTCGCCGAACCTGCCGCTCGGCGAGCTGCAGCGTCTGCTGCGCTCGAAGGCCGTGCTGCTGCCGGGCGTCGAGGTCGTTCTCGTCAACGAGAAGACCGGCGAGCGCCAGGCATGGAAATACGAGGACGGCCTGCGCGGCTACCTGCTCGACGAGATGAACGGCAGCGAGCTGCTGATCCCACTGTTCGAAGGCGAGCGTTTCGCCGATGCGCGTTCGACCGACGACACCTTCGCCGAGGGCGAGGGCGCGTCGTGGGTCGTCGCATGGAGCGAGGAAGGTTCGCTCGTGCGCGAGTCGTACGTGAACCTGATCCCGACGCCGGCCGGCGGCACGCACGAGTCGGGCCTGCGCGACGGCCTCTACCAGGCGGTGAAGAGCTTCGTCGAACTGCACAACCTGCAGCCGAAGGGCGTGAAGCTGCTCGCGGAAGACGTGTTCGCGCGCGTGTCGTTCGTGCTGTCCGCGAAGGTGCTCGATCCGCAGTTCCAGGGGCAGATCAAGGAACGCCTGAACAGCCGCGACGCGGTGAAGCTCGTGTCGTCGTTCTCGCGTCCGGCGCTCGAACTGTGGCTGAACCAGCACGTCGAGCACGGCAAGAAGCTCGCCGAACTCGTGATCAAGCAGGCCCAGGCGCGCACGCGCGCGGGCCAGAAGGTCGAGAAGCGCAAGAGCTCGGGCGTCGCGGTGCTGCCGGGCAAGCTGACCGATTGCGAGACCGAAGACATCGCGCGCAACGAACTGTTTCTCGTCGAGGGCGACTCGGCGGGCGGTTCCGCGAAGATGGGCCGCGACAAGGAGTACCAGGCGATCCTGCCGCTGCGCGGCAAGGTGCTGAATACGTGGGAAACCGAGCGCGATCGCCTGTTCGCGAACAACGAGGTGCACGACATCTCGGTCGCGATCGGCGTCGATCCGCACAGCCCGGACGACACCGTCGACCTGTCGAACCTGCGCTACGGCAAGATCTGCATCCTGTCGGACGCGGACGTCGACGGCTCGCACATCCAGGTGCTGCTGCTCACGCTGTTCTTCAAGCATTTCCCGCAGCTGATCGAGCGCGGTCACGTGCACGTCGCGCGGCCGCCGCTGTTCCGCGTCGATGCGCCCGCGCGCGGCAAGAAGCCCGCGCAGAAGCTCTATGCGCTCGACGACGGCGAACTCGAGGCGACCCTCGACAAGCTGCGCAAGGACGGCGTGCGCGAAACGCAGTGGAGCATCAGCCGCTTCAAGGGTCTCGGCGAAATGAGCGCGGAGCAGCTGTGGGACACGACGATGAATCCCGACACGCGCCGCCTGATGCCGGTGAAGCTCGGCGAGCTCGACTACGAGGCGACGGTTGCGCGCATGACGATGCTGATGGGCAAGGGCGAGGCAGCCGCGCGACGCGGCTGGCTCGAGGAAAAGGGCAACGACGTCGAAGCGGACATCTAAACCCGCGCGGCCGGGCATGACGCCCGGCCCGGCCTCACGCCACTTACGAATACGGAATTCAGATGGACGACAATACTTCCGATCTCTTCGCCGGGTCCGACGCACCGGAAGCCGATGCGCTGACGCTCGGCAACTACGCGGAGCAGGCGTACCTCAGCTACGCGGTCAGCGTCGTGAAGAGCCGCGCGCTGCCCGACGTGTGCGACGGCCAGAAGCCGGTGCAGCGCCGGATCCTGTTCGCGATGAACGAAATGGGCCTCGGCCCCGACGCGAAGCCGGTGAAGTCGGCGCGCGTGGTCGGCGACGTGCTCGGTAAATACCACCCGCACGGCGATCAGTCGGCATACGACGCGCTCGTGCGTCTCGCGCAGGATTTCTCGCTGCGCTATCCGCTGATCGACGGACAGGGCAACTTCGGCTCGCGCGACGGCGACGGCGCGGCGGCGATGCGCTACACCGAAGCGCGGCTCACGCCGATCTCGAAGCTGTTGCTCGACGAGATCGACCAGGGCACGGTCGACTTCATGCCGAACTACGACGGCTCGTTCGAGGAGCCGAAGACGCTGCCGAGCCGCATGCCGTTCGTGCTGCTGAACGGCGCGTCGGGCATCGCGGTCGGCCTGGCCACCGAAATCCCGTCGCACAATCTGCGCGAGGTCGCGGCGGCGGCGGTTGCGCTGATCCGCAATCCGAAGCTTTCGCACGCGGAGCTGATGAACCTGATTCCCGGCCCGGATTTCCCGGGCGGCGGCCAGATCATCTCGAGCGACACCGAGATCGCGGCGGCCTATGAAACCGGCCGCGGCAGCCTGAAGGTGCGCGCGCGCTGGAAGATCGAGGATCTCGCGCGCGGCCAGTGGCAACTCGTCGTCACCGAGCTGCCGCCGAACACGTCGGGCCAGAAGGTGCTCGAGGAAATCGAGGAACTGACCAACCCGAAGCTCAAGCTCGGCAAGAAGACGCTCACGCCCGAGCAGCTCAACACCAAGAAGGCGATGCTCGACCTGCTCGACGCGGTGCGCGACGAGTCGGGCAAGGAAGCGGCGGTGCGGCTCGTGTTCGAGCCGAAGTCGCGCACGATCGACCAGACGGAATTCGTGAACACGCTGCTCGCGTACACGAGCCTCGAATCGAACGCGACGCTGAACCTCGTGATGATCGGCGCCGACGGCCGGCCGGGCCAGAAGGGGCTGCTGACGATCCTCGACGAGTGGGTGAAGTTCCGCCAGCTGACGATGACGCGCCGCTGCCGCCATCGTCTCGCGAAGGTCGACGACCGCATCCACATCCTCGAAGGGCGGATGATCGTCTTCCTGAACATCGACGAGGTGATCCGCATCATCCGCGAGTCGGACGAGCCGAAGGCCGCGCTGATGAGCGCGTTCGGCCTCTCCGACCGCCAGGCGGAAGACATCCTCGAAATCCGCCTGCGTCAGCTCGCGCGGCTCGAGAAGATCAAGATCGAGAAGGAACTCGAGGCGCTGCGCGACGAGAAGGCGAAGCTCGAGGAACTGCTCGCGAACGAAAGCGCGATGAAGCGGCTGATGATCAAGGAGATCGAGGCCGACGCGAAGCAGTACGGCGACGATCGCCGCACGCTGATCCAGCAGGAAAAGCGCGCGACGTTCGAGGCGAAGGTCGTCGACGAGCCGGTGACGGTCGTCGTGTCGCAGAAGGGCTGGGTGCGTGCGCTGAAGGGCCACGGGCTCGACCCGGCCGGCTTCACGTTCAAGGCCGGCGATCACCTGTATGCGGCGTTCCAGTGCCGCACGCCCGATCGCCTGATCGCATGGGGCAGCAGCGGCCGCGTGTACTCGGTCGACGTGTCGGTGCTGCCGGGCGGGCGCGGCGACGGCGTGCCGGTCACGTCGCTGATCGAGCTCGAATCGGGCTCGCATCTGATGCACTACTACGCGGCGCCGGCCGATCAGCAACTGCTGCTCGCGTCGAGCAACGGCTTCGGCTTCCTCGCGAAGGTCGGCGACATGGTGAGCCGCGTGAAGGCCGGCAAGTCGTTCATGACGATAGATGCAGGCGCGGTGCCGCTCGCGCCGATGCCGGTACTGCCGAACGCGACGCAGGTCGCGTGTCTGTCGAGCGGCGGCCGTCTGCTGGTGTTCGGGATGGACGAGATGAAGACGCTGTCGGGCGGCGGCCGCGGCGTGATCCTGATGGCGCTCGACGACAAGGAAACGCTCGTGCAGGCGCTCGCGATCGACCCGGCCGGCGTCGTGCTGATCGGCACCGGGCGCGGCGGCAAGGCGCAGGACGAGACCCTGTCGTACGCGGGGCTGGCGCCGCACGTCGGCAAGCGCGCACGCAAGGGCCGCGCGCCGGAAACGAAGCTCAAGGTCGTCAACGAGCTGCGTCCGCTGCTCGGCTGACGCCGCATCCGGTCGCCGGCTCGACCGGCATCGAAGGCCGCACCTCCGCTTCGGCGGGCGTGCGGCCTGTTTGTTTTGGGGCGACGCATGCAGGAAAGCGAGCGTGGCGCCGTCACGCGGAACTTGCAAATATTGTGAAATACCGCCGGGGGTCTGAACCGACCGGCGGTCCGCCGGTCGAACGTCGCTCGAGACCGCGCGTGACGCGGCTGTTCGTTGCACTCAACTCATAACAGGATTGCCGCCATGTCCCACGCTGTTGCCGTCGCGCTGTTTCTTCATCTGCTGGCCGTCGCCGTGTGGGTGGGCGGGATGGTCTTCGCGCACTTCTGCCTGCGCCCGGCGCTGTCCGACCTGACGCCACAGCTGCGGCTGCCGCTGATCGAGGGCGTGTTCGGCCGCTTCTTCAACTGGGTGTCGGGCTCGGTGATCGTGATCCTGCTGTCCGGCGGTTTCCTGCTCACGGCCTTCGGCGGCGCGCACGCGACGTGGACGCTGCATGCGATGGCGGGGCTCGGCGTCGTGATGATGCTGATCTTCGGCCATATCCGCTTCGCGCTGTTCCCGCGCATCCGCCGCGCGGTGCAGGCGCAGAACTGGCCGGACGGTGCGCGCGCGGTGAACACGGTGCGCCTGCTGGTCGTCGTCAACCTCGTGCTCGGCGTCGTGACGATCGGCGCGGCCGTGCTGTCGCGCGGCTTCTGATCGCCTCGCCGGCCTCTGATTTCGCGGCGCCGTTCGGCGCTCGCCGCCGGCGCGGTGCCGCGCGCCGCTACGCGGCCAGCATCGCGTCGAGCAGCCACGCGCCGGCCGGGCCGAGCGGCCGGTTGCGCGACCACACGGCATCGACCCGCACGCGTCGCGGCCAGCCGCGCGCGCGCAGCTCGCACAGCCGATCGCGCGCGAAGTGCTCGACCATCCAGCGCGGCAGCTCGGCCCAGCCGAACCCCAGCACCGCCATCTCCAGCAGCATCAGGTAGCTCGGCGCGAGCCAGCGCTGCGTGCCGACGACGATCCGGTCGGCAGCGCCGCGATCCTCCGGTTTCACATACGTATTGAGGCGCAGCTCGCGCGAGTCGCGCAGCGCCGCATGCGGCACGTCGGCGTCGCCATAGGCCGCCAGCGCGTGCGTGCGCCCGACGAACAGGCCGATCTCCGACTCTTCCGCCACCGTCGCCGCGCCGATATCGGGCGGATAGACCGCGCGCGCGGCCATCAGCCCGAGCTGTGCGCGACCCTGCTGGATCAGGTCGAGTACGTCCTCGTGCTCGGCAATCTGGCATTCGAGCTCGAGCGCCGGAAAGCGCCGCTCGAGCGCCATCAAGGTTTCCTCGTAACGCTTCGACTGGTACGTGTCGGACACGACGAGCGTCAGCCGCGCTTCCTCGCCCTGCGCGAGCCGCGCGGCGGTGCGGTCGATTGCCGCGCCGGCCTCCAGCGCGCGCTGCACCTGCGGGAGCAGCGCGCGGCCGGCATCGGTCAGCGTCGGCGCGCGCGTCGAGCGGTCGAACAGCTGCACGCCGAGATCGATCTCGAGGTTCGCGATCGCTTCGGACACCGTCGACTGGCGCTTGCCGAGCTTGCGGGCGGCGGCCGTGAACGAGCCGAGCAGCGCGGCTTCGGCGAAGGCGAGCAGGGCTTCGGGGGCGTGGCGCATGCGGCGAACCTCAGGGTTTTATATCGGTAAAACCGATGATATCAAACTGGATTCGCGCGGTTTCGCCGATCAAAATGCCCGGCATGGATTGTACGAACGCATCGGAGGGAACCATGAAACAGATCAACAAAACGGTGACGGAACGTCTCGTTCATGCGCTGACGTTCGAGCTGGTGGCGATCGCGCTGTGCGCGCCGATCGGTGCGTGGCTGCTCGACATGCCGGTGTCGCACGTCGGCGTGCTGACGGTGATGGTGTCGCTGATCGCGATGGCCTGGAACATGACGTTCAACACGCTGTTCGACCGCTTCGAGCGGCGGGTGGGCCTCACGCGCACGCTCGGCATGCGGATCGCGCATGCGGTCATGTTCGAGCTCGGCCTCGTCGCGATGGTGGTGCCGGTCGCTGCGTGGTGGCTGAACGTGAGCCTCGTCGAGGCGCTGCTGCTCGACCTCGGCATCGTGCTGTTCTTCCTGCCCTACACGTTCTGCTTCAACCTCGCGTACGACGCGCTGCGCGCACGCTGGGCCGCACGCCGCGTCGCGGTACCGGCGGGCTGAGCCGCAAGCGTCCGGCGGCGGGGGCGGCGACCGGGGCCAGCCGTCAGTGGGCGACGGCCCACAGCCACACGCCGCATGCGATCGCGACCGCACCGTAGACGGCATACACGGGCACCTTGAAGCGCGTGAAGCACAGCGTCGCGAAGGCGCCCGTGAGCCAATAGACGGGATCGGCCGGTTCGCGATGCAGGATCTTCACGACGGCGACGACGAGAAAGCCCGTCGTCGCCGCGCGCAGCAGGCGCATCCCGTGCTCGAAGCGCGAATGGCGCTTGAGCCGGAACAGATGGTTCTGCGCGAACACGACGAGACATCCCGACGGAATGAACAGCGCGGCGGTCGCGAGCAGCGCACCGCTCCAGCCGTCGGTCAGGTAGCCGAGAAACGGCACGACGTTCAGCAGCGGGCCGGGCGCCACCGGCGACAGCGCGAAGGCGAGCGTGAAGTCGCGATCGGAGATGCCGGTGGCCGGCGACACGAACAGCGTCTTGAGCACGGGCAGCGCGGAGAAGCCGCCGCCGAACAGCGTCATGCCGGCGCCGGCGAGCCGCGGCCACAGCAGCGTCTCCTGGTAGTCGCCGGGCAGCGGCAGTGCGAATACCGCGACGAGTACGGCCAGCAGCACGAGCAGGTTGCGGTCGCGTTTCGACAGCGTGACGTCGACCGTGGCGTGTTGCGGCGGCCCGGTGAGCCAGCCAGCTGCAAACGCCGCGAAAAGAATCCCGACGAAAGCGGCCGGACTATGCGCGAAAGCGAGCAGAATCGTCGACAGCGCGGCGATCACCTGTTCGAGCCGCGTGCGCGCGAGCGCGCGCCACTGCTTGACCCACGTGACGCCGATCAGCGCGGCAAGCACCATCCCGAAGTGATTGATCAGCACCGGCGCGGCCAGCGAGCGCACGACCGGCGTGCGGTAGAAGATCGCAAACAGCGTCATCAGCACGGAGAACGGAAGGACGCTCGCGATGCCGGCGACCCAGGCGCCTGCGCGGCCGTGCAGCGTCTGGCCGACCTGCACGGCGACATTACAGCCGACGGGGCCTGGCACAAGCCATGCAAGGGCGACGAAATCGGCGAATACGTGCGGCTCGATGCGCTGCCACCGCTCGACGTAGTGGCGTTCGAGCTGCGCCATCATCGAAAGCCCGCCCCACGACAGCGCGGAAATGCCGGCGACGACCTTGAACAAGGCCCACAGGGATGCCTGTGCCTGTTCGACACGTTCGGCCGCTTCGACTTCGACGGTGGTCATGATGGTGTTGCGGTTGGCGCCGGGCCTGGTCTCGCGCATAGGGACGTGCCGGCGGCCCGCCGACACGATGGCCCTCCCGATTGTCCGCCGCGAGTCATGACACTGCCATGCGCGAAAACGCTAGTAAATGAACTAAACAACCGCATCGGAAGCCGAAATGATCGATGTGCCGCGCAACATGGGCCGTGCGGGTTGCAGGTTGCGGGTTCAGGCGCCGGTGCTGCCGGTCGCGCGGTGCGCGAGGACGTTCGGCCGGTTGCCGCGCACGCCGAAGCGCGCGATCAGCGCGGGGATCGCGTCGGCCGGCACGGGGCGCGAGAACAGGAAGCCCTGCGCCTCGATCTCGCCGAGCGCGGACAGCCATGCGATCTGCTCCTCGGTTTCGGTGCCTTCGACGACGACCGTCAGGCCGAGCGAGCGCGCGAGATGCACGATCGACGACACCATCACGCACACGCTGCGATCGTTCGGGATCGCCTGCACGAACGAGCGGTCGACCTTCAACGTATCGACGGAGAAGCGGTGCAGGTACGACAGCGACGAGTAGCCGGTGCCGAAGTCGTCGAGCGCGATCCGGATGCCAAGCTTCTTCAACGCGACGATCTTCTCGGACACGAGCTCCGGATATTCCATCATCGCGGTCTCGGTGATCTCGAGCTCGAGCCGGTTCGCGTCGATGCCGGTGTCCTGCAGCGCCTGCGAAATGGTCTCGATCAGGTCGCCGCGCCAGAACTGTACCGGCGAGATGTTGACCGCGAGCGTCAGCGTGTCGTGGCCGTCGTCGCGCCAGCACGCGATCTGTTCGCACGCGGTGCGGATCACGAAGTCGCCGATCGGCACGATCAGGCCCGTCGATTCGGCGATCGAAATGAATTCGTTCGCGGAGATGACCCCGTGCTCGGGGTGATCCCAGCGCGCGAGCGCCTCGAAGCCGGTGATCGTGCGGTGCGTCAGGTCGATCTTCGGCTGGTACGCGAGGAACAGCTGCCCGTCGGCGAGCGCGACGCGCAGTTGCTGTTCCCAGCGCATCAGGTGATCCGCGCGATGCGACAGGTGCGGCGCGTAGAACTGGTAGCAGTTCTTGCCCGCATCCTTCGCGCTGTACATCGCGAGGTCGGCCTTCTTCAGCAGGTCGATTTCGCTTTCGTTCGCGACGGTGTGCAGCGCGATGCCGATGCTCGCATGCAGCACGAACGAACTGCCGCGCACGTCGAACGGCTCGCCGAACATCCGGATGATCGCTTCCGCGAGCCGCACCGCGCGCCGTTCGACGTCGTCGCCCTTCATCACGACGACGAACTCGTCGCCGCCGATCCGTGCGAGCGAGCCTTCGTCGCCGACGGCATCCGACAGGCGCGACGCGGTCATCTGCAGCACGATGTCGCCGGCGTTGTGGCCGAGCGTGTCGTTGACGGTCTTGAAGTTGTCGAGGTCGATGAACAGCAGGCCGAGCCGCGACAGGCTGGCCGGCATCGACACGTCGTTGCGCAGCCCGCGCAGGGTCGCGTAGCGGTTCGCGAGGCCGGTGAGCAGGTCGTATTCGGCGAGCTGGGTCATCTCGCGCTCGCGGCCGAGCAGCTTGCCGATCAGCCCCGTCGCGACGCCGAAGAACGCGAGCATCGCGAGCGTGATGAAGCTCGTCATCAGCAGGTAGACGTTGCGCGTATGGTAGTAGTCCGCGTATTCCTCGGTCTGCGACAGCCCGACCATCACGGCGAGCGGGTAGCCGTCGAGGTGGCGGTACGACACGATGCGCGTGACGCCGTCGATCGGGTCGATGATCGTGCCCGTGACGCGCTCGGCGATCGGGTAGACGCCCGATGCGGAGAACGCCCCCGGTGCGTTGTTGAGCGAGCCGGTGCGCCGCGCGAGCACGGCACCCGTATCCGACACGACGGAGATCACGCCTTCCTTGCCGATCGCCGCGTTGTTGTAGAAGTCGTTCGTGAAGTAGCTCGGGTCTTCCGACACGACGACGATGCCGGCGAAGCTGCCGTCCGGGTTGTTCAGGCGCCGCGTCATCTGCAGCGTCCAGTGGCTCGACACGCGGCCGAGCACGGGCTTGCTGATGTACAGGCGATCGTCGTTGTGCGCGAGGTGGACCTTGAAGTGCTCGCGGTCGGACAGGTTGATCGGTTTCGGGTGGAGTTCGGCCGTGTTCGCGAACAGGATGCCCTTCGCGTTGACGAGCGAAACCTGGATCAGCGTGTCGCTCGGCACGACGCCTTTTTCGACCGTGCTCGCGAGGTTGAAGCGCGCGGGCGATTTCTCGAATTCGAACTTGACGAAGCGGGTGATCTGGTCGACCTGGTGGATCGCCTTGACCGTGTGCTGTTCGAGCGCGGACGACAGGATCGCCGCGGAAGCCGCCGCTTCCTTGTACGCGCTGTCCTTTTCGACCGACAGCCGCGCGATGATCACGGCCCACAGCAGCGCGAGCGCGAGCATCCCGAGCAGCGGGATCGCGAACAGCGCGCGCCGGCGCGACTTGCGTGGCGCGCGTAGCGGCCGGTTCGGCGGCGGGTGGTTTGACCGGGCGGAGCTCATCGAAGAGGGCGGCGTCCTGCTCGCGTGCGCCATCCCGCGTCGGGATGGCCGGCTATGGTTGGGGTCGCACCGGCGTCTGTTCGTACGCGGGATGCGCAACCATGGACAGACCCGCCGAAGCGACGGATTAGGCCCGATATTACTGGCTGGAACGTTTTTGCGATAGCCGGGGGAATCGTAGGGCGCCGGCCGGGGCCGGCGCCATCGCACATCGCGAAATGTTACACGGGGGACTGGAAGGTGCCGTCGACGACCGTGACGACGTGGCCGCCGATCCACGTAGTGCCGTCTTCGGCATAGCTGACGAAGATCCGGCCGTCGCGGCCGATCGCCGTGCCCTGGCGGGCCGTATACGACTGGCCGGGACGGCGTTCCTGCCGCGTCAGCAGCCCGGCCAGCGCGGCGTTTGCGCTGCCGGTGACCGGGTCCTCGCCGAAGCCGAAGTCGCCGCCCGTCATCAGGCAGCGGATTTCGAAGGTCGCGGGACCGCCTTCGGCATGCGGCGCGTAGACCGCGAGGCCGTCCGTGCCGTAGCGGCGCGTGAGCGCCTCCAGCGCGGCCGGATCGGGCGAGAGGCCGATGCACGCGTCGGCCGACTTCAGCCGCACGACCAGCCACGGCGCGCCGTTGTCGATCGCGCACGGCTCGGCTTCCAGGTCGATCGCGTCGCTGCGCAACGCGGCCACCAGTGCCGGGTAGTCCGAACGGTCGAGCGGCGTGAACCGTGCCGGCGGCGCGGCAAATGCCCAGCCATCGGCCTGTTCGCGCAGTTCGACCAGGCCGCCCCCGCATTGCTGGACCAGCCGGCCCGGCGTGCGCGGCCGCGCGCCGCTTTCCAGGAACGCATGCGCGGTGCCGAGCGTCGGGTGACCGGCGAACGGCAGCTCGCCCGCCGTCGTGAAGATCCGCACGCGGTAGTCGGCGCCCGGATCGGTCGGCGTGCAGACGAACGTGGTTTCCGACAGGTTCGTCCAGCGGGCGATCGCGAGCATGGCGTCGTCGCCGAGCGAGTCGGCGTCGAACACCACGGCGAGCGGGTTGCCCTTGAACAGCACCGACGTGAACACGTCGACCTGCTTGAAGCGGACGAGACGACCGGTCACCTCGATGCCCCCGTTACGCGACTTCGGCGATCAGTTCGATCTCGACGCACGCGCCGAGCGGAATCTGCGCGACGCCGAACGCCGAACGCGCGTGCTTGCCGGCGTCGCCGAACACCTCGGCGATCAGTTCCGACGCACCGTTCGTCACGATGTGCTGTTCGGTGAAGTCGAGCGTCGAGTTGACGAGGCTCATCAGCTTCACGATGCGCGTGACCTTGTTCAGGTCGCCCGTGTGCGCGTGCAGCGTCGCGAGCAGGTCGATCGCGATCGCGCGCGCAGCCGCCTTGCCGTCTTCCGTCTGCAGGTCGGCGCCGAGCTTGCCGGCCCAGACCTTGCCGTCCTTCTTCGCAATGTGGCCCGACAGGTAGACCGTGTTGCCGCTTTGCGCGCTCATCACGTAGGCGGCGGCCGGTGCGCCGGCGGTCGGGAGCTCGATGCCGAGCGACTTCAGCTTGTCGTAGACGTTAGCCATGGATTCGATTCCTCGTGGATCGTAGAGAGTCGTGACAGGGAAAAAGCGGATCAGAGACGCTCGCGCAGCAGCTTGCCGAGGCGCGCGACGCCTTCCTCGATCTTCTCCGGCGGCACCGTCACGAACGACAGGCGCAGCGTGTTCTGCTGCGGGTCGTTCGCGAAGAACGGCGCGCCCGGCACGAAGGCGACGTGGTTGGCGACCGCGGCCTCGAGCAGCTTCATGCTGTCGATCTGCGCGGGCAGGTTCACCCAGATGAACATGCCGCCGTCCGGGCGGTTCCACGTGACGCCTTCCGGCATGTGGCGCGCGAGCGACGCGAGCATCGCCTCGCATTGCGCGCCGTACAGCTGGCGGATCGTCGGGATGTGCTCGTCGAGGAAGCCGTCCTTGATCACTTCGTGCGCGATGCGCTGCGTGAGCGTCGGCGTGTGCAGGTCGGTGGCCTGCTTGGCCTGCACGAGCTTGAAGTGGAGTTCCTCGGGGGCAATGATGTAGCCGATCCGCAGGCCCGGCGCGAGCACCTTCGAGAACGTGCCGAGGTGCACGATATGGTCGGGCGCCATCGACAGCATCGTCGGCAGCGGCTCGCCCTGGTAGTTCAGTGCGCCGTACGGGTCGTCTTCCAGCACCGGGAACGGGCTCGACTGCGCGAACGCGGCGAGCGCGCGGCGGCGCTCGACGGGCAGGCGGCGGCCGGTCGGGTTCTGGAAGTTCGGCTGCGCGTACAGGAGGCGCGCGCCTTGCGTGAGCGCGGGCGTGAGGCCTTCAGGCAGCAGGCCCTGCTCGTCGGTCGGCACCTGCACGTAGCGCGGCTCGTACAGCGAGAACGACTGCAGCGCGCCGAGGTAGGTCGGAGTTTCGACGAGGATCGGGCTGTCCGGATCGATCAGCGCCTTGCCGAGCAGGTCGAGCGCCTGCTGCGAGCCGGTCGTGATCAGCACCTGCGACACGCGCACGCTGTAGCGCTCGGCGATCCATTCGCGCAGCGGCAGGTAGCCTTCGGTCGCGCTGTACTGGAGTGCGGCCGCGGGCGCATCGCGCAGCACGCGGTCGGCCGCGGCGCGCATGCGCTCGGCCGGGAACGTCGCGGGAGCGGGCAGGCCGCCTGCGAACGAGATGACCTCGGGGCGTTCCGTGACCTTCAGGATCTCGCGGATCGCAGAGCTCGTCAGCTTGCGGGCGCGTTCGGAAAGCTGCCAGTGCGGCGGATGCAGGTCGCTCGGATTCATAGTCTCCTCGTTCGGATATCGTGGTCAGTCAAGAAAGGTCGGTCAGGCAGATTGCGTCGACGCAGCCGGGTGGGCGTGCGGGAGCGCGATCGGGCCGTCGCGGCCGGGTGGGCAAAACCGTTCAGGCAAAACGGACATTATGGCGCACCTCATCAACCGGCGCGAGCGGGACGCGGGGCCGTGGCCACCGCCGAGCGCCGGCCGAGCATCACGGTCGCGATCACGGCGGCCGCGAACAGCCAGGTCGACGGCGTCACCGTTTCGCCGAACAGCAGCGCGGAAAAGGCGATCGTGAAGAAGATCTGCAGCAGTTGCACCTGGCCGACGCGCGCGATGCCGCCCATGGCGAGCCCCGCGTACCACGCGAAAAAGCCGATGAATTGCGAAAAGAGGGTCACGTAGCCGAACGCGAGCCACGTGCGCAGCGCGAGCGGGGCAGGGTGCGCGACGTGCTGCGTCCATGCGAGCCAGCCGACCGGCAGCACGAGGAACGGCGCGGACACGACGAGCGCCCAGCAGATCACCTGCCAGCCACCGATCTGGCGCGCGAGGCGCGCGCCTTCCGCATAGCCGAGCGCGCCGATGCCGACCGCGACGAGCATCAGCGCGTCGCCGGCCTGCACCGTCCCGCCGCCGTCGCGCAGCGCGAACGCGATCACCAGCGCGCTGCCGGCCAGCGCACTGGCCCAGAACGCCTTGGACGGCCGTTCATGCGACAGCCACGCCGCGTACAGCGCGACGAACAGCGGCTGCAGGCCGTTGACGACCGCGCCGTGCGACGCCGGCACGGTCTTCATCGCCCACGCGGAGAACACCGGATACGCGATGATCACGCCGGCCGACACGACCGCGAGGCTTTTCAGCTGCGCGCGGGTCGGCAGCCGTTCGCGGCGCCACCACAGCAGCAGGCCGGCCGGCACCGACGCGGCGAGCGCGCGGCCGAGCCCGTTCAGCAGCGGGTTGAGTTCGGTGACGACGATACGCGTCATCGGCAGCGTGAGGCTGAAGATCATCACGCCGATGAGGCCGAGCAGCATGCCCCGGGTTTCGCGCGAATTCATGGACTGGGTGTCTCCGTATTGCAGGGGTCGGGTAATCGAAAGGGCGCCGGGGCGGTCAGCGCAGCGTGCGTGCGCCCTGCGGCGTGTCGAATTCGGCGACGAGCGCCGGCGGGCCGTCGCCGGTGTCGAGGTCGAGCAGATGGCCGGCGCCGAGCCAGTCGAGCTGCTCGCGGACGGCATCCGCACGCGGGTGGACGCCCTTGAGCGCCTTCAGCGCGACGCCGTTGTCCGGCAGCGATTCGGCCGGATGGCGCGGGCTGTCCCACTGGATCAGCGACGGCACGAGGCCGTCGCCGGCGCCTTGCCATGCGGGGAACGCGCCGTCGTCGGGCACCGTGAGGCCCCAGCTCAGGTCGCCGCGCCGCATCGCGACGACCGGTGCGATGCGCGTCGGGTACTGGCTTTGCCACAGCGCGAGCCGGCGCGGGCGGTCGACGCGCGCGACCCAGTGCGCGAGGAACGGGCCCTGCGCGAGCCGCGCGTGCATCGCCGGATCGTCGAGGCCGAACAGCCGCGCGCGCGGCGGCGTGGCGTCGTCGCCTGTCACGGGCGCGTCGGGATCGATCGCGATCACTTCGAGGTACAGGCCGCCCCACGCGCCGAACAGCGCGTTGTGGGTGCGCATCAGCGGATGGCGGCCGCCGCCAGCCGGTTCGATGCCGAGCGCGTCGGCGACGTGGCGCACGCCTTCGTCGAGCGTACGCGCGGCGATCACGAGATGGTCGAGGGTCAGGGAGCGGGCTGGCATGAACGTCGGTCGGGAAGCGAAAGTGTCATGGTGGGCGGGCGACGCGCGGGACGGTTGGGCGGCCGGCCGGTGCGCGGCCGCGAATGCAGGCCGGACGGGGCTGCGCCGCATACGGCAGGGCCGGAACGGCGGCCGCACGATCGCCATTCCGGTCAACTGTAATCGTCGGCACCGGCACAGTAACGGTACAATCGGCGCGATAGCCTTCGGTACAGTTGGAGCCGCCGCCCATGTCCACCGTCCCACTCGCCCAGATTCCCGCGCCGCACGATACGGCCACGCTCACGCTCGTCGACCAGCTCGTCCAGTGGGCGCGGCGCCGCATCGACGAACGCGTGTTCCGGCCCGGCATGCGGATGCCGTCGATCCGCAAGCTCGCGCTCGACAAGAGCGTGTCGCGCTTCACCGTGGTGGAAGCGTACGAACGGCTCGTCGCGCAGGGCTACCTCGACTCGCGGCGCGGCTCGGGTTTTTACGTGCGCGAGCGCACGGCCACCGGCCCGCTGCCGGCCGACAACGTGGTGCGCGTGGCCGAGGCCGCGCCGGTGCACAACACGATCGACGTGGTCTGGCTGCTGCGCAACATGCTGCATACCGCCAGCCCGGAAAAAGGGCCGGGTCTCGGCTACCTGCCGGGCCGCTGGCTCGACGGCGAGCTGATCACCGGTGCGCTGCGCGCGCTCGGGCGCCAGTCCGGCGCGCAGATGCTCGGTTTCGGCACCGCGCAGGGTTTCCTGCCGCTGCGCCAGCAGCTGCAGACGCGGCTCGCGGAAGTCGAGATCGGCGCGAAGCCCGAGCAGCTCGTGCTGGTGTCGGGCATCACGCAGGCGATCGACCTGATCTCGCGGATCTACGTGCGTCCCGGCGATGCGGTGATCGTCGGCGATCCCGCGTGGTTCCAGATGTTCGGCCGCTTCGCGTCGCAGGGCGCGCAACTGGTCGGGATGCCCTATACGCCGGACGGCCCCGATCTCGACGCGCTGGAAACGCTCGTGCAGATGTGGCGGCCGAAGATGCTCGTGATCAATTCGGTGCTGCAGAACCCGACCGGCACGTCGCTGTCGGCCGCGCAGGCGTTCCGGATCCTGAAGCTCGCGGAGGCGTACGATTTCCTGGTCGTCGAGGACGACGTGTACGGCGACCTGTGCCCGCCGAGCTATTCGGCCACGCGGCTCGCGAGCCTCGACCAGTTGAAGCGCGTGATCTACCTGGGCAGCTATTCGAAGACGCTCGCGGCGAATTTGCGGGTCGGCTATGTCGCCTGCGCGCCGGAGATCGCGAAGGCGGTCACCGACCAGAAGATGCTGGTCGGGATGACGACGCCGGAGCTCAACGAGCGCGTGTTGTACAAGATACTGACCGAAGGGCACTACCGGCGCCACGTCGAGCGGCTGCGCGCGCGGCTCGACGGCGTGCGCGACAAGACCGCGCGGATGCTCGAGCGTACCGGGCTGCGGCTCTTCACGATGCCGGCGGCCGGGATGTTCCTGTGGGCCGACACGGGCGTCGATTCGGATGCGCTCGCGGCCGCCGCGCACGAGGAAGGCTTCCTGCTGACGCCGGGGAGCCTGTTCTCGCCGCAGCAGTCGTCGTCGACATGGACGCGCTTCAATGTCGCGAACTGCGGCGATCCGGCGCTGCCGGGGTTTCTCGCGCGCTATATCGAATCGGCGGCGCGGCGCGCGTCGTGACGCCGGGCGGCACGCCGCCCTTGAAATCCGCTCGCCCGTCCCCAGATACCCGCGCAAACCGCCTGCGCCAGGCGGTCGTCCTTGACGGGCCCGCCGGCATCGCGCGCCGGCGCACCCGCGCTACACCATTCAAGTTCAAGTAAGAGGAAACAGCATCCATGGCACACGAAACGATGAGCTTTCAGGCAGAGGTCAAGCAACTCCTCCACCTGATGATTCATTCGCTCTACAGCAACAAGGAAATCTTCCTGCGCGAACTGGTGTCGAACGCGTCCGACGCGGCCGACAAGCTGCGTTTCGAAGGGCTCGCGGACAACGCGCTGTACGAGAACGATCCGAACCTGCGCATCCGCATCGGCTTCGACAAGGCGGCACGCACGATCACGATCGAGGACAACGGCATCGGCATGAGTCGCGACGAGGCGATCGCGAACCTCGGCACGATCGCGCGTTCGGGCACCAAGGAATTCTTCACGAAGCTGTCCGGCGACCAGCAGAAGGATGCGGCGCTGATCGGCCAGTTCGGCGTCGGCTTCTACTCGGGCTTCATCGTCGCGGACAGGATCACCGTCGAGACGCGCCGCGCCGGCCTGCCGGCGAACGAAGCCGTGCGCTGGGAAAGCGCGGGCGAGGGCGATTTCACGATCGACGCGATCGAGCGCGCGCAGCGCGGCACGAAGATCACGCTGCACCTGCGCGAAGGCGAGGACGAGCTGCTGTCGTCGCACCGCCTGAAGTCGATCATCCAGAAGTATTCCGATCACATCGCGCTGCCGATCCTGATGCAGAAGGAAGAGTGGGATCAGGAAAAGGGCGAGATGGTCCTGAAGGACGAGGACGAGACGGTCAACCAGGCGAGCGCGCTGTGGACGCGCTCGAAGAGCGACGTCACCGACGAGCAGTACACGCAGTTCTACCAGCACATCGCGCACGACCACCAGGATCCGCTCACGTGGACCCACAACCGCGTCGAGGGCCGCAGCGAATACACGCAGCTGCTGTTCGTGCCGGCGCACGCGCCGTTCGACCTGTGGAACCGCGACTACCGCGGCGGCCTGAAGCTGTACGTGAAGCGCGTGTTCATCATGGACGACGCCGAGCAGCTGTTGCCGCAATACCTGCGTTTCGTGAAGGGTGTCGTCGATTCGGCCGACCTGCCGCTCAACGTATCGCGTGAAATCCTGCAGGAAAGCCGTGACGTGAAGGCGATCCGCGAAGGCGTGACCAAGCGCGCGCTGTCGATGCTCGAGGAGCTCGCGAACGCGGAAGAGGATGCCGGCAAGGAGAAGTACAAGACGTTCTGGAGCGCGTTCGGCCAGGTGCTGAAGGAAGGCCTCGGCGAGGATCACGCGAACCGCGAGCGCATCGCGAAGCTGCTGCGCTTCGCGTCGACGCACGGCGACACCGACGCGCAGGACGTGTCGCTCGCCGACTACGTGTCGCGCATGAAGCCCGAGCAGAGCAAGATCTACTACGTGACCGCCGATACGTGGCAGGCCGCGAAGAACAGCCCGCACCTGGAAGTATTCCGCAAGAAGGGTGTCGAGGTGCTGCTGCTGACCGATCGCGTCGACGAATGGATGCTGTCGTTCCTGCACGAGTTCGACGGCAAGCCGCTCGCGAGCGTGGCGCGCGGCGATCTCGACCTCGGCGAGCTGAACGACGAGGAAAAGAAGGCGCAGGAGCAGGCGGGCGAGGCAATCAAGCCGGTCGTCGAGAAGATGAAGGAAGCGCTCGGCGACAAGGTGAAGGAAGTGCGCGTCACGTTCCGCCTGACCGATTCGCCGTCGTGCCTCGTCGCCGACGACAACGACATGAGCGGCTATCTGCAGCGGATGCTGAAGGCGGCCGGCCAGAACGCGCCGGCGATGCAGCCGATCCTCGAGATCAATCCGGAGCATGCGCTGGTGAAGCAGCTGAACGCCGATAGCGCCAACTTCGGCGACTGGTGCCATCTGCTGTTCGACCAGGCGTTGCTGGCCGAAGGCGGGATGCTCGACGATCCGGCGAGCTTCGTGAAGCGGACCAACGCGCTGCTGCTGTCGCGCAGCGCGTGAACGCGCGGATGCGATTCGACGGCGCACGGGCGGGCTGGCGCGACACGCCCCGGCCCGGCTGCACGCTCGACCAGCGCGACTGGCTCACGCGCGGCGGTTCGCTGACCGCGCATCTCGCGCGGCTCGGCAGCGTGAGCGTGCGCGTGACGCGCGAGGCCGTCGACTGTCCGTGGTTCGACGAGCCGGACGCGCTCGACAGTGCGCCGCGCGCGCCGATGTGGGTGCGCGAGGTGATCCTGTCGGTCGACGGCACGCCGTACGTCGCCGCGCACAGCATCGCGCCGCTCGCGGCCAGCAAGGGCGTGTGGCAGGCGATGCGGCGGCTGCGCACGCGGCCGCTCGCGGAGCTGCTGTACAGCGATCCGCAGGTCGAGCGCTCCGCGCTCGTCAGCCGGCGCGTGATCGCCGGTCATCCGCTGTATGCGCTCGCGAGCCATGCGCTCGGCGCGGGCGTGCGCGCACCGCATGCGTTTGCCGCGCGGCGCTCGGTGTTCCAGCGGCGCGGCAAGCCGCTGATGGTCACCGAATGCATGCTGCCCGCGCTGTGGCGCCATCTCGATGCGCACGGCGACGGGCCGCGCTCCGTCGGACCGCGCGGAGCAGCGTGATGCTGCAAGGCTTTCCGCCGGTCGTCGGGCCGCATACGCATACGATGATTCTCGGCAGCTTTCCGGGCGAGGCGTCGCTCGATGCCGCGCAGTACTACGCGCATCCGCGCAACCAGTTCTGGCGGTTGCTCGGTGCGGTGCTCGGCGAACCCGGGCTGCACGAACTCGTGTATGACGCGCGGCTCGAACGCGTGCTTGCGCACGGCATCGGCATCTGGGACGTGCTCGATGCATGTCATCGCAAAGGCAGTCTCGATTCGGCGATCCGGAATGCGAAGCCGAACGACTTTGCTTCGTTGCGCGAGCATGCGCCGTTGCTGAAGAAAGTCTGCTTCAACGGCAAGACGGCAGGGCGGTTTGCCGATGTGATCGGCGCGGCGGGTTATGAAACGCTCGTGTTGCCTTCGTCGAGCCCGGCGAATGCGACGTTGTCGTTCGAACAGAAACTGGTGCTCTGGCGCGCCCTTCGCACCTGAGGCGCGCCGGATTCCGAGGATTCGGTGAAGCGGTATCAGGTGGGCGGCGGTAGGTGCCTGGCGCCCCTGGCCGCGGCAATGCGACCTTGTGCAGCGACGAGTTGGTCGTCGGTGGTCGCCACCAGCCACAGACGTGCGTGCTCCTCGATCCGGCGGTTGTGGTCCTTCAACGGACCCATCGCGGCAGCGGCCTTCCAGACCACCGGGCCGATTCGGCTACTCCTGCCCGACGGCGCGCCTACCAGCAGGCAGTAAGGTCCCAGCGGAAGCGATACGAACGGAAGTGCCGGACTGGCGCTCACGCGCCAGTCGATGAACGGTGTGTCGCTGATCAGCAGCGGCGTGGGCAAGCCGTAGAGCACGCTGAAATCGTACAGCGCCAGCTGCTCTCGCATGGCGACGTACGTTCGCCGGATGTCGTCGACAACCGCCGCGCGGATCTCGTCGTCGAACATGGCTTCCTGCGCGTAGCGGGCAAATGCCTGTCGAGCCTCCCGTTGATACGCGCTGAACAGGCCGATCTCCACGCAGTCCTGCACCGCGCGCTGAACCTCCGTGACAGAACCGGCTTCCCCTGGCGTGCCCAGTTGCGCAGCCCGCAAAAAGCGGGCAAGTCCTTCCTCGTGGATCGCAGGACCCTCCGCGGATGCGTCGTCGTCAGGGTTCTTGCCCAGCGGCACGTAGATATATTTCTCGGCAGCGAAATGCGATTTCTTGCCTGCATCGAACTTGATTTCGCCATCGACGCAGTCGAGATAGCGCGTCCCGATCCGGCCGTGCTCCCAAACCCAATTCTTCAGGAACGGACGGAGTGGATGCAGTCTGTCGTGATCGGCCATCGCAACCTCCAGGTTTCCGTGTATGAGCCATTCCGGCAACGCGCCGCACCCTCCGCGCCGTCGCAGGGGCCCGCACTACAACGCGAGCGTGCCCAGCTCCTCATAAGTACGATGCAGCCAGACCTTGACGCGCTGCCGCTCCAGCAAGCCGAGCCCCGTGGCGGCGCGGTCGGGATGATTGACCGCCGCCCAGAAGCTCGCGCTTTGACGATCGATCTTCTGCATCGTCGTGTCGGGCAGGCGGCGCAGCGTAATCACGCTGGCGCCGAGGGCCTCGGCCCGCTCGCGTTCGCCGGACGCCTCCAGAATCTCGAAGCGATCGCCGCGGACTTCATTCAGTACCAGCACCAGCCTGATGCGTCCACCGAATTCGTCGAGCCAATGCCGCAGCAGATCGACCGAATCGCGTCCGGTGTCCATCACGTGCCACCACGTCAACGTGAGGCCGTGTTCTTCGGCAAAATCCAGCACGTCCGAATCGTCGAGCCATCTTGCGAGCGACTGCCGCGTCTGGGCCGCGAGGTCGACCAGTATGCGCCGCTGCGGATCTTCGAGCGCCGATTCCATGACCGGATCGAGGCTGTCATGCTGGTCGAGCACGGCAGGCGCGGCAAAATCGGCATAGAACCGCAGTAGCGCGCCGTGCGATCGGTCGGTATCGAAGCCCATGAAGGGCACGCTCCGATCGATGAAATACTGGGCCAGCACACGGGCGGCGAGCGATTTGCCGACGCCGCCTTTTTCCCCGCCGATGAAGTGGATGTGACTCATGATTACGAAATCCCGTGTGATGGAGCCGGTATGGCCGGAACGGATGTTGGCAGACTTCGATGACGTTACGGCGTATCAGGTCACGTCGAAAGAAAATGCAGGTGCGACAGCAGCATGCTGTCTGATCGACGCCGATGTCAAACTGAACAAAATGGCAGCGCCAGCATGCGCCATCTCTGAAGCGTGAACCTAGAAGCGCTCGACGCGCACCTCGACCGAATCCTTGGGCACGGTCAGCAGCGTGCGGTCGAGCAGGGCCTCCGCGGGCGAGGTGCCGTCCGGGTTCAGCGGCCTTACTTTGTTGAACACCACGCAAAAAAGCTCCGGCGTGACGGTGGCTGACGCATAGCCCTGTGCGTCGTGGTCGGCGTGGCGCAGATCGGGGTTGTTCGTCGTCAGGAAGGTGTCGAGTTTGGCCGGGGTGGAGGCCAGCGATGCAAACGGCGTGCCGCTCCATGCGGCTTTCAGGTAGGAATAGAAGGACGCGCTGCTGATGCCTGCGCAGACGAAGTCGACTGCCACGGGCGTGCCTTTTGCAGGGTCGGGGTCGTCCCGCACGACGCCGCACTGAAACGCATGCAGGTCCCCGCTGATCGCGACGACGTTGCGGATTCCCTGCTCGTTCAGGTATGAGAGCAGCTCGCGTTTGTGCGCCGGATAGCCGTCCCATGCGTCGCAATCGACCACGAGGCGTGCTGCCGGTGTCTGCGGCGCGCCTGGCATCACGGCCCACAGGCGATTCAACATCACCTCGTTGCCCCACACCTTCCAGGTCGCGGGCGAACCTTTCATCGTGGCCTTCCACCATTGCGTCTGCTCCGGGCCGAGCATCGACGGCGCGCGACCAAGCTGCGCGGCAGCCTGCGCCTCCAGGCGCTGCAGCACACCCTGGTTGACGAAGTAGCGCGAGCCGGCTGCGTCGTCGCCGTTGACCGGGTCGTGCCCGCGTGTACGCGCGACAGACGCCTCGCTGACGACATGGTCGTCGCGATACAGCCGCTCGTCCGTCATCACGAGATGCATCAGCGTGCCGAAGCGAAATTCGCGATAGATACGAATGTTGGTGTACGACGGATTGTCCGGTTCGAAGCGCACGTCGCTCCAGTCCACCGGCATGTACTCCGCCCACGCGCGACTGGCGTTGCGGCGGCGCTGCGTCTCCTGCCTTTCCTCGTTGGTGTAGACCTGGTGATCCTGCCAGCAGTCGTCGGAAAATTCGTGGTCGTCCCATATCGCGATCATCGGCAGGCGCTGGTGCAGCGTCTGCAAGCGCGCGTCGGTACGATAAGTGCGATAGAGCGTCCGATAGTCTTCGAGCGTATCGGCATACACGCGGCCATCGGCGAGAGGCTTTCCGTCAGGCAGGCGCAGCGGCGGGTGCGCCGCCTCGACCGTGCCGGGTCTCGAGGTCCCAACCGTCTCATAGATGTAATCGCCCACATGCACGACGAAATCGAGATCGCTTTCGGCTGCCAGCAGGCTCATGGCTTGCCAGTGATTGATGCTCCAGTCCTGGCAGGTGAGCCATGCGAAGCGAACGCGGTGGTTGGCCTCGTCGGCATCCGGAGCCGTGCGCGCGACGCCGGTGGCACTCACGTCGCCGCCGGCGACGAACCGGTAGTGGTACGTGAGATTCGGTGCGAGCTGCGTTACCTTCGCGCGCACGGTGAAGTCATAGGTGGCGCGTGCTCCCAACGAGACGCTGGCGACGAGCGTCGAGAAATCCGGCCGCGTCGATACTTCGAGTCGTAACGGGATCGTGTGCGCGACGCCTTTCGCGCGGTGCCGCGCGTTCTCGGCGACGGGCACGCAGCGCGTCCAGAACACGACGGAGCGATCGCGCGGATCACCGCTGGCGACGCCTTGCGGGAACCGATACCGGCCTTTGCGCGCGGTGCCGGCAGATCGGGCCGACAGCGGAACGACGAGCGTACCGGTGGCTGCCGCAACCGTGAAAAAGGTCGACGACTTGAGGAAATGGCGGCGATCCATCGATCCTCCCGATCGACATACCAAGGATGCCAGGAGAGGAGCGTCGCGACGCGGCAGTACGCGATCGCGTTGCTCGCCCTGCAATCCGGAACATCGGCACGACGGTGCCGTCAGGCGGCGAATACGACTTCGATGTGCCCTTCGACTTCGGACTGACGGTCAGGCCCGACGACGATCTGCACGTCGCGTCCGAGCTTCGCCAGACATTCGAGCATCTTCGTTTCGCTCACGCCGCGAAACTGCCCGCGCAGCATGTTCGACAGCTTCGGCTGCGTCATGCCGAGCAACCGGGCCGCCTGCTGCTGCGTCCATTTGCGTGCCTTGATGATCTCCGCGATCTTGGCGGCGAGTTGAGCCTTCACGCGCATTTCGTCGGCATCGCGCATGCCCAGATCAGCGTAGACGTTCCCGCTGCCCGGTTCGATTTCGATCATCGTCTTGCTCCTTGTGCGTGTGCTTCGGCTGCTTTCGGGCGTGCGCGGACGAGATCGCCATCCGGCTTCGGCGTCGCGATGCCGCACGATGATTTCTTCTGGAAGCAGTGCAGCACGTAGACGCTGCTCCCGAGCTTCACCGTGTAGACGGCGCGGTACGTGTCGTTGTCTTCCGATTCCACGATCTCGAGCACGCCGGCCGATCCGAACCCTCGCAACGGTTTCGCCTGCTCGTGCTTGCGTCCGGTCTGCGCGAGATAGAGCGCATAACCGAACGTGTCCTGCACGGCTTCGGGCATCGCTTTGAGGTCCTTGCGCGCCGAACCGAGCCAGTACAGCGGTTTGATGTACGGATCCATCGATGAATTTATCCCTATTTGGGTATATTTTCAAGGTGCGCGCAGGAACCCGGTGCGACCGTTCGCATGCGGTGTGAGGGTGGGGCAGGCTGGAGGTGAACGCCGACGGGCGATGCCGGCGGCACCGCGGTGCGTGTTGACGAAGGCGAGCGCGCGCGTGATCTTCCGGCCGATGGCCGTTCCTTCACATCTTTGCGTCGCGGGGAGGCCGGGCAATTCAGCCGTTCGACAAGGGCGATCGATTTGGGGCGATGACGGCGGGAAGCGGGTTGTTCGTTGCCGAAGAACGGCGATCGTACGTGCGTGCGTGTCGCGCCGGACGATCAATCGTCCTTGCCCCATCGCCACCCGGGCTTCTCGCCCTTGAGCCAGCAAACGGCAGTCAGCAGCGCGACCAGTACCACGATGCAGGCACCGTATGCGATCGGCGATTGGTGCGGCGGCACCAGCCACGCGCTCGCGATGATCCCGGTCGCGAACAGCAGCAGCACGACCCAACCTTGCCACGCGACAGGCAAACCCCATCCCCAGCCGTAGCGCTTCGCGGGAAACCAGATCTTCTTGCCGTTCGAGGTCATGCGTCTTCCGTCGATCAATGAACGCGGCGTAGCGCCAACGGCGCGGTGAAGTCGAAGTCGTGCATCACCAGGCGTTCGGTACGGTTCCCACCGCCACCAATGCTATCCTCTCGTCCGCTCATCCAGCGTCACCCAGCGAGATTCAATCATGACCCGACTGATCAAGCGCGCGTCCGCCGAGGCGCGCGCGTTCAAAAAACGCAAGCCGTCCGCCTACAACGGCTCCGAACTGCTCCAGCCGCCGCGCGTGAAGCGCCGCCCGGAGATCGACGAACACGACGACGTGCCCGTCCTCGACGCACCGCGCAAGCCGCGCTTCGCGCCCGTCACGTTCTCGGAAGAGCGCGGCGTGCGCTTCCTGCACTTCGGTACCGAATGGGTGCAGGGCGCGATGCGGATTTCGAAGCCGCTCGCCATCGAGCTCGAATACGCGCAGCAGATGATGGCGTGGCTGCTGTTCCTCGAAACGCCCGAGCGGATCGTCCAGCTCGGGCTCGGCACCGGCGCGCTGACGAAGTTCTCGCACCGCTTCCTGCCGCACGCGAAGGTCGAGGCCGTCGAACTGAACCCGGCCGTGATCGTCGCCGCACGCACGATGTTCGCGCTGCCGCCCGACGACGCACGCCTCGTCGTGCACGAAGCCGACGCGTGGGACTTCGTCAACGATCCGGCCAACCGCGGCACGACGGGCGCACTGCAGATCGACCTGTACGACGCGACCGCACGCGGCCCGGTGCTCGACAGCGTCGCGTTCTACCGCGCGGTGCGCGGCTGCCTCGCCGACGCGGGCATCGCGACGATCAACCTGTTCGGCGACCATCCGAGCTTCGTGCGCAACATGAAGCACCTGAACGCGGCGTTCGACCATCGCGTGATCGCGCTGCCCGAAGTGCACGACGGCAACCGGATCGCGATCGCGTTCTCGGGCCCCGCGCTCGACGTGTCGTTCGCGCAGCTGGAAGCCCGCGCGAAACTGATCGAGGACACGCTGAAGCTGCCCGCGCGCAAGTGGGTGAAAGCTTTGAAAGAAACGATCGGCGCACGCGAATCCTCGTTCGCGATCTGACGCTCATGCGCCGGCCGCATGCCGGTGCAACCGCATGACTGGGGGCGGATCACCTCGGGTTCGCCCCCGCTTGACCGCGCGTTCGCGGCTCCTATACTGGCGCGAAGCCAGGGGAGCCGCAGCTTACCCGTTTTGCCGCTCCTCTCGCCGCCGCACCCGCTTGACAAGATCGATAACCGGGAAAGATGAGGAGACGTCATGGCTCACGATGCCGACGCCAATCGGGCCGCCAAGCGCTGGCTCTGGCTGCTGGTACTACCGCTGATCGCGATGGTGTGGGTACCGTCGTACAGCAAGATCGAACCGCAATGGTTCGGATTTCCGTTCTTCTACTGGTACCAGCTCCTTTGGGTCTTCATTAGCGCGGTGATTACCGCGTTCGTCTATTTCAAGACCAAGAACGCGTGGAAGGCGAGCGGCCCGCAGGGAGGTGCGCGATGAATCTCGGCGCGACCTTCGTTTTCGTGCTCCTGTTCATCGGTGTCACGATCATCGGTTTCCTGGCCGCCAACTGGCGGCGCGGCGATCTCGCCCATCTCGACGAATGGGGCCTCGGCGGCCGCCGCTTCGGCACGATCGTCACGTGGTTCCTGCTCGGCGGCGACCTCTACACGGCCTATACGTTCGTCGCGGTGCCCGCGCTCGTGTTCGGCGCCGGCGCGATGGGCTTCTTCGCGCTGCCGTACACGATCCTGATCTACCCGTTCGCGTTCGTCGTGTTCCCGAAGCTGTGGAGCATCGCGAAGCGTCACGGCTACGTGACGGCCGCCGACTTCGTGAACGCACGCTACGGCAGCCGGATGCTCGCGCTCGCGATCGCGGTGACGGGCATCCTCGCGACGATGCCCTACATCGCGCTGCAGCTCGTCGGCATCGAAGTCGTGATCGGCGCGCTCGGCTTCGACACGACGGGCTTCGTCGGCGACCTGCCGCTGATCATCGCGTTCGCGATCCTCGCCGCGTACACGTACACGTCGGGGCTGCGCGCGCCCGCGATGATCGCGATCGTGAAGGACATCCTGATCTACATCACGATCGCCGCGGCGGTCATCGTGATCCCGGCGAAGCTCGGCGGCTTCGGCCACATCTTCGCGAGCGTGCCGCCCGCGAAGCTGCTGCTGAAGGCGCCGGACGCGGCGAGCCTGAACGGCTACAGCGCGTACGTGACGCTCGCGATCGGCTCGGCGCTCGCGCTGTTCCTGTATCCGCACTCGGTCACGGCGATCCTGTCGTCGTCGTCCGGCAACTCGATCCGCCGCAACATGGCGATGCTGCCCGCGTACTCGTTCGTGCTCGGCCTGCTCGCGCTGCTCGGCTACATGGCGCTTGCAGCGGGCGTGAAGGACATGCCGCAGTACGCGCCGTACTTCAAGGCGTTCGGCCCGAACTTCGCGGTGCCCGCGCTGTTCCTCGAGTATTTCCCGTCGTGGTTCGTCGGCGTCGCGTTCGCGGCGATCGGCATCGGCGCGCTGGTGCCGGCGGCGATCATGTCGATCGCGGCCGCGAACCTCTATACGCGCAACATCCACCGCGAGTTCATCAACCGCGACATGACGCACGACCAGGAGACGCACGTCGCGAAGCTCACGTCGCTGATCGTGAAGGTCGGCGCGGTCGCGTTCATCCTCGGGCTGCCGCTCACCTATGCGATCCAGCTGCAGCTGCTCGGCGGGATCTGGATCATCCAGACGCTGCCCGCGATCGTGCTCGGCCTTTACACGCGGCTGCTCGACCATCGCGGCCTGCTGGCCGGCTGGGCGGCAGGCATCGTGTGCGGCACGTGGATGGCGGTGTCGCTGAAGCTCGCGAGCTCGATCTTCACGATCCACCTGTTCGGCCTCGCGATTCCCGGCTACGCGGCCGTGTGGTCGCTGGTCGTGAACCTGGTGGTGGCGGTGGCGGTGAGCGTGCTGGTGCGCGCGATGGGCATGGCGCATGCGGAGGATCGCACGCGGCCGGAGGACTATCTCGACGTCGTCGAGGGTTGATGCGGGCGGCGCGGCCGCGTGTCGCGGGCCGCGCATCGCGCAGCGGCAACGACGCCCGTCACTGCGAAGTGGCGGGCGTTTTCGCGGGTGTCAGCCCTGCGCGCGTTTCACGAGATCCTCGCGTTGCGACAGGTCTTCGACGTTGACCATCCAGTGCACGCCGAAACGGTCCTTCGCCATCCCGAAGCCGAGCGCCCAGAACGTCTTGCCGAACGGCATCGTCACTTCGCCGCCGTCGGCGAGCGCATTGAACAACTTCTGGCCTTCCTCGACCGTCGCCGGGTTCAGCGACAGCGAATAGCCGGCATGCGCGGCGCCGGCCGGCTGGCTGCAGTCGCCGTCCGAGCACATGATCATCGAGTCGCCGATCGTGAAGCTCGCATGCATCACCTTGTCGGCCATCTCGGGCGTGATCGCGTGTTCGGGATTCGGCGGCGCATCCTTGAAGCGCATCTTGAACATCGTCTTCGCGCCGAGCGCCTTTTCGTAGAACTGAAGGGCCTCTTCCGCGCGGCCGTAGAACGTCAGATACGGTTGGACTTGCATCGTTGTCTCCTGTTGACCGGGCCGGCGTGTCGGTGCCGGCGCGGGTACTTCCAAGATTGACCGGAAAGAGCACGCCGGGATGCGGCCGGCGCACTCGTGACGTGGATTGTAGTGCGCGCGTCTGACGATGGAATGAAAAATAAAAACGGCCGCGAACACGCGGTTCGCGGCCGTTCGTCACGCTGCTGACGGCTGTTGTCAGGGTTGCTGACAGTTCAACTGCCGGCCGTCACGTCAGGTGCGGCGTGGTTCAGCGCAGCCCGTCGATCAGCTTTTCGAGCTTCACCGCATCGGCGGCGAACACGCGGATGCCTTCGGACAGCTTTTCGGTCGCCATCGCTTCGTCGTTCAGCTGGAAGCGGAACGACGCCTCGTCGATCGCGACGCGCTCGGTCGGCTTGTCCTGCAGTGCGTCCGGCGACAGCTTGCGCGCCACCGTTTCGGTGCTGTCGTGCAGCTTCTGCAGCAAATCGGGGCTGATCGTCAGCAGGTCGCAGCCCGCGAGCTCGGTGATCTGGCTCGTCGTGCGGAAGCTCGCGCCCATCACTTCGGTGTTGTAGCCGAACGTCTTGTAGTAGGTGTAGATGCGGCGCACCGACTGCACGCCCGGATCGTTCGCACCGCCGTTCTTCGCTTCATCCCAGTCGGCGCCGGCCTGCTTCTTGTACCAGTCGTAGATGCGGCCGACGAACGGCGAGATCAGTTGCGCGCCGGCTTCCGCGCACGCGGCGGCCTGCACGAGCGAGAAAAGCAGGGTCATGTTGCACTTGATCCCTTCCTTCTGCAGCACCTCGGCCGCGCGAATGCCTTCCCACGTCGACGCGAGCTTGATCAGGATGCGCTCGCGGCCGACGCCGGCGGCCTCGTACAGTGCGATGAGTTCGCGACCCTTGTCGATCGAGCGCTGCGTGTCGAACGACAGGCGCGCATCGACCTCGGTCGACACGCGGCCCGGAATCAGCTTCAGGATCTCGGTGCCGAATGCGATCAGCAGGCGGTCGATGATGAAATCGGTGCTTTCGTTGCGATGATCGCGGACGGTTTTCTCGAGGATCGGCTTGTACGCGTCCTTCTGGACGGCCTTCAGGATCAGCGACGGGTTCGTGGTCGCATCCTGCGGCTTGTATTGCGCAAGCTGCTGGAAATCGCCCGTGTCGGCGACGACGGTCGTGTACTGCTTCAGCTGGTCGAGTGCGGTAGTCATGGCGATTCGGAAGAAGGGCGCGGCGCGCCGGGTTCTCACGGGCCGCGCGAGCGCGGCGGCGAAGCGAGGCGGCGCCGGGCGCCGCCTTCGATCCATCATTTTAGGCCCGATTCGTGTCGGGCACGTTTTGGCGGGTCCGGCGCCTGCCGTGGCGGGCGTCGCGCCGCATCACGCGGGGCGACGCGCGTTCAGGATCACCTGCGTGACGATCCCCGCGACGAGGCCCCAGAACGCCGAGCCGATCGACAACAGCGTCAGACCCGACGCGGTGACCATGAACGTGACGAGCGCGGCTTCGCGCTGCTTCACGTCCTGCATCGCGTTCGCGAGCCCGCTCATGATCGAGCCGAACAGCGCGAGCGCGGCGACCGACACGACGAGCGCCTTCGGCAGTGCCGCGAACAGCGCGGCGATCGTCGCGCCGAAGATCCCGGCGATCAGGTAGAACGTGCCGCACCACACGGCGGCCGTGTAGCGCTTCGCGTGATCCTCGTGCGCTTCGGGGCCCGTGCAGATCGCCGCGGTGATCGCCGCGAGGTTCACGCCGTGCGAGCCGAACGGCGCGAGCAGCAGCGACGCGAGGCCGGTGGACGCGATCAGCGGCGACGACGGGGTCGAATAGCCGTCCGCGCGCAGCACCGCGATGCCCGGCACGTTCTGCGACGCCATCGCGACGACGAACAGCGGAATGCCGATGCTGACGATCGACGCGATCGAGAACGCGGGCATCGTGAACACGGGTTGCGCGAGCGCGATGTGGAAGCGGCTGAAGTCGAGCAGCCCGAGGCCGCCGGCCGCCACGGTGCCGACGAGCAGCGTCGTGACGATCGCGTAGCGCGGCGCGAGCCGCTTGACGATCAGGTAGGTGAAGAACATCGCGAGCACGAGCGCGGTCTGGAACTGCGCGGCGCGGAAGATCTCGATGCCGATCTCGAACAGGATGCCCGCGAGCAGGGCGGCAGCGATGCCGGCCGGAATGCGCCGCATCAGCGTGTCGAACAGCCCGCTCAGGCCGACCGCGGTCAGCAGCAGTGCGCACACGACGAACGCGCCGATGGCTTCGGGATACGGTACGCCGGGCAGCGACGCGATCAGCAGCGCGGCGCCGGGCGTCGACCACGCGACCACGACGGGCGCGCGAAAGCGCAGCGACAGGCCGATCGTCGTCAGCGCCATGCCGATCGACAGCGCCCAGATCCACGACGAGATCTGCGCGTCGGTCAGGTGCGCGGCGCGGCCGGCCTGGAACATCAGCACGAGCGAGCTCGTGTAGCCCGTCATCATCGCGACGAAGCCGGCGACGAGCGCCGAGACGGACGTATCGGTGAAAAAGCGGCGGCCGCCGGCGCGGCCAGCGCTCGCGGTGGGCGAAGGGTTCATGCTATCTCCGGGGGAGGCCGCCTGGACGCGGCCTTCGTGTCTGCAGGGTGGGTTCGTTACTTGCTGAGTGCGCGCATCGCGGTTTCGAGGCCCGCGAGCGTGAGCGGGTACATGCGCTGACCGAGCACGTCGCGAATGATCGAGACCGATTGCCGGTATTCCCATAGCCGCTCGGGCTCCGGGTTCAGCCATGCATGGTGGGGGAACTGGTCGGCGAGGCGGCGCAGCCAGACGGCGCCGGCTTCCGGATTGTTGTATTCGACCGAGCCGCCGGGCTGCAGCACCTCGTACGGGCTCATCGTCGCGTCGCCGACGAAGATCAGCTTGTAGTCGGGCGTGAACTTGTGCAGCACGTCCCACGTCGCGGTGCGCTCCGCGTGGCGGCGGCGGTTGTTCTTCCACAGGTGGTCGTACACGCAGTTGTGGAAGTAGTAGAACTCCAGGTGCTTGAACTCGGCCTTCGCGGCCGAGAACAGCTCCTCGGTGCGCTTGATGTGGTCGTCCATCGAGCCGCCGACGTCGAGCAGCATCAGCACCTTCACGTTGTTGTGGCGCTCGGGCACCATCCGCAGGTCGAGCCAGCCGGCGTTCGCGGCCGTGCTGCGGATCGTGCCGGGCAGGTCGAGCTCCTCGGCCGCGCCTTCGCGCGCGAAGCGGCGCAGGCGCCGCAGCGCGACCTTGATGTTGCGCGTGCCGATCTCGACGGAATCGTCGTAGTCGCGATAGGCGCGCGCTTCCCACACCTTGACCGCGGTGCGGTTGCCGTTCGACGGGCCGCCGATGCGCATGCCTTCGGGGTTGTAGCCGCCGTGCCCGAACGGCGACGTGCCGCCGGTGCCGATCCACTTGTTGCCGCCTTCGTGGCGTTCCTTCTGCTCGTCGAGCAGTTCCTTCAGGCGCTCCATCAGCTTGTCGAGGCCGCCCATCGCTTCGATCTGCGCCTTGTCCTCCGGCGACAGCTCGCGCTGGAGGCGTTTCTCGAGCCAGTCGAGCGGAACGTCGAACGCCTCGGAAGGCAGGGCGGACACGCCGTGGAAATACGCGCCGAACGCCTGGTCGAACTTGTCGAAGTACTGCTCGTCCTTGACGAGCGTCATCCGCGCGAGGAAGTAGAACGCGTCGATCGACGGCGAGATCAGCCCGGCCTTCAGCGATTCGAGCAGCGTCAGGTATTCCTTCACCGAGACGGGCAGCTTGGCTGCGCGCAGCGCGTAGAAGAAATTGAGCAGCATGGCCGGGCCTTCGCGGGTGGGTTACCGGTTGTGCCGGTTCATGTAGACGAGCCGCTCGAGCAGGCTCAGATCCTGCTCGTTCTTCAGCAGCGCGCCCGCGAGCGGCGGCACGATCTGCTTCGCGTCGACGCCGCGCAGCGCGTCGGCCGGGATGTTCTCGGCGAGCAGCAGCTTCAGCCAGTCGAGCAGCTCGGACGTCGACGGCTTCTTCTTCAGCCCCGACACGGCGCGCAGCTCGAAGAAGCTCTCGAGCGCCGCGCGCAGCAGTTCCTCGCGGATGTCAGGGAAGTGGACCGCGACGATCTGCTGCATCGTCGACGGATCGGGAAACTGGATGTAGTGGAAGAAGCAGCGGCGCAGGAATGCGTCGGGCAGCTCCTTCTCGTTGTTCGACGTGATGATCACGAGCGGGCGGTGCTTCGCGCGCACGGTCTCGCGCGTCTCGTACACGTGGAATTCCATCCGGTCGAGCTCGCGCAGCAGGTCGTTCGGGAATTCGATGTCGGCCTTGTCGATCTCGTCGATCAGCAGCACGCTCGGGTGCTCGGCGTCGAACGCCTGCCACAGCACGCCCTTCACGATGTAGTTCGCGATGTCCTTCACGCGCGCGTCGCCGAGCTGCGAGTCTCGCAGCCGCGACACGGCGTCGTATTCGTACAGGCCCTGCTGCGCCTTCGTCGTCGACTTGATGTGCCACTGCAGCAGCGGCATGTCGAGCGCGGCCGCCACTTCCTCGGCGAGCATGGTCTTGCCGGTGCCGGGCTCGCCCTTGATCAGCAGCGGGCGCTGCAGCGTCAGCGCGGCATTGACCGCGAGCTTCAGGTCGTCGGTGGCGACGTAGTGCGAGGATCCTTCGAAACGCATGGCGGCGCTCTTTCCTGGTCGCAAAAAAACCCAGTATAAGTCAGAAGGGCTGTCCGGTTGGGCCGGGGCCGCGTATCGTTGCGGGGCTGCGGCGGGGCTGCGGCGGGGCGGACCGGGGCGCCGTATGGACGCATTCCCCGCCGACGCGGTACAATCTGGCCGTTTTTTTTGGCCTGCGTGGCGACCGACAAGCAAAACGGCGCGGGCCGTTGCCGCTTCGGCGCCAGTTTCCCCTCAAGCTAGGTTACAAGAGCTATGAACAAATTCGTCGGCAAACACGTCGTTGTCGCAGCGCTCGTGGCGCTCGCGGGCAGCGCGCAGGCGGCCGGTGTGGTCGGCAACCCGAAGGACGGGGCAAGCAAGGCCGCCATGTGTATCGGTTGCCACGGCATCCAGGATTACCGCGCGGCGTATCCGGAGGTCTACCGGGTGCCCGTCCTCGGCGGCCAGAACCAGCAATACCTCGAGAACGCGCTGAAGGCCTACCGCAAGAAAGATCGTCACTTCCCGTCGATGAACGCGATCGCCGGTTCGCTGACGGACCAGGACATCGCGGATCTGGCGGCTTACTACGCCGTCCAGAAGGCCGACACGAAGGACAATCCCTACAAGTAAAGCGCGCGCCGCCGATCTGACCGGCGGGACAGGAGCATTCATGAACAACGCATTCAAGACGGCGGCGGTTGCACTGGCGGCCGGCCTCGCGATCGGTACCGCGCATGCGGCGGACATCACGAAGGGCAAGGAGCTGGTCGAGTCGCACAACTGCGCGGCCTGCCACGGCGCGCAGCTGAACAAGCCGATCAACGCAGAATATCCGCGCCTCGCGGGCCAGCACGCCGACTACCTCGTGTGGGCGATGCGCCAGTACCAGATGGGGCTGACGAACCCGCTGCTCGGTCGCAACAACGCGATCATGCAGGCGCAGGTGCAGAACCTGTCGGTCAGCGACATGAAGGACATCGCGGCCTACATCGAGTCGCTGAAAGAGACGGATCTCGTCTTCAAGAAGTAAGCGCGCCGGACCTTGCCGGTCCGTGCAGCCGGAATACCCCGCGGCGGCGGGGTATTTTTTTGTCCGCGGCGCTCAGTCGCGCGACGCGCGGCGCAGGATGCGCTGCAGGTACGCGTCCGTATCGGGCGGCGTGCCGGTGCGCTGCGCTTCCCAGATCGTCTCGCCGAGGCACTCCATGATCATGTGCTGCGCCTCGTGGGTCGAGTCGAGCTTCGCGGCCAGCTTGTCGTGCGCGGCGCGAATGCCGGGCGGCTGGTCGATCGACAGCTGCTCGCTGATCGCGAGGTGCATCGACAGATGCAGGAACGGGTTCGTGCGGCCTTCCTCGGGCGTGTAGTTGCGCGCGGCGGCGCCGTCGGCGTCCGCGAGGTCGTCGTGGTATTCCGGATGCTCGACGATCCAGTCGGCTGCTATCGCTTCCAGCGGCGTCAGGATCTCGCCGGCGCGCTGCTTGCGCCAGGTCTCGGTGAAAAAGCGACGGACTTCGTCGCGACTCGGATTGAACATGGTGGGGAAACGTCGTGATTCGGGCGGCGTCATGCCGCGTCGCGCATTGTACGCCGGGTCGGCGCGCGGCGCTGGCGGCGGGTGGGGCCGGCGGGGCGCTTGCGGCGCGCAGCGGATGCATCGGGCACATCAGGCATATCGGGAGATCGGGAGATCCGGGCATCGGGCATCGGGCATCGGGCCGATAGGTGCGGGCCGGCGCGGCGCCGGCCGCCGCGCAACGGGTAAGCGCGGGCTAGGCTGCCGGCCGCCGCGCCGCTACACTCCGACGATTCCCGTCGTCGCGCTCGCACCGCTCCATCATGTCCGCCACCGTCCGCTCATCGTCCGCCGCGCTACAGGGCGCGCTCTATGTCGCGCTGTCCGCCGCCGCCTTCGGCGCGATGGCGATCTTCGGCCGCTATGCATATGCGGCCGGCGTCGACGTGCTCGGGCTGCTGATCGTGCGCTTCGCGATCGGCGGTGCGATCCTTGCCGCGATCGCGCGGCACCGCCGCGTCGCATGGCCGCGCGGCCGCACGCTCGCGCCGCTCGTGGCGATGGGGGCGCTCGGCTACGTCGGGCAGTCGTTCTGCTATTTCAGTGCGCTCCAGCATGCGCAGGCGAGCCTCGTCGCATTGCTGCTGTACCTGTATCCGGCCTTTGTCACGCTGCTGGCCGCATGGTGGCTCGGCGAGCGCCTCACGCGCGCGAAGGCGGTCGCGCTCGTGCTCTGCGTCGCGGGCTCCGCGCTGATGGTCGGCGGCGGCCACGGCGAGCCGCTCGGCATCGCGCTCGCGCTGGCCGCCGCGGTGATCTATTCGCTGTACATCGTCGGCGGCACGAAGGCGACGCGCGGCGTCGATCCGCTCGCGACGACCGCCGTCATCTGCCTGTCGGCGACCGCGACGCTCGTCGCGATCGCGATCGTGCGGACCGCGGCGTTCGGCGCGCCGCCGCGCTGGCCGGCGACGGCTGCCGGCTGGGCGTCGATGCTTGCGATCGCCTTGGTGTCGACGGTCGCCGCGATGCTCGCGTTCTTCGCCGGGCTCGAGCGGCTGGGGGCCGCGCGCACGTCGATGCTGTCGACGCTCGAGCCGGTCGTGACGGTCGCGCTCGCGGCGCTGCTGTTCGGCGAGGCGCTGTCGCCGTTGCAGTGGATCGGCGGCGTCGCGATCCTCGCGGCCGTGCTCGCGCTCGTGCGCGCGGGCGGCGCGGCGGCCGACGACGCGACGGCGACGTCCAACGCATAGCAGGGGCAGGGACAAGCCGCGGGCGCCGCAATGGCGTCCGCTGGTCGTGCCGTGCGCTGCCCTCGGCACGAGAGGCACGAGCGGCCGCGTGCAGTGCGTCAGCCGCGGCTGACGCTCACTCGTTCGGCGGCGGCGTCTTCGGCCGGAATTCGCACAGCGGCTCGATCACGCAGTGCCAGCATTCGGGCTTGCGCGCCTTGCACACATAGCGTCCGTGCAGGATCAGCCAGTGATGCGCGTCCTGCAGGAATTCCTTCGGCGTGAACTTCTCGAGCGCGGCCTCCACGGCCCGCACGTCCTTGCCCGGCGCGAGCCCCGTGCGGTTCGCGACGCGGAAGATGTGCGTGTCGACCGCGATCGTCGGCTGGCCGAACGCAGTGTTCAGCACGACGTTCGCGGTCTTGCGGCCGACGCCCGGCAGGCTCTCGAGCGCTTCGCGATCGGCCGGCACCTCGCCGTCGTAGCGCTCGAGCAGGATGTTGCACGTCGCGATCACGTTCTTCGCCTTGGTGCGGTACAGGCCGATCGTCTTGATGTAGTCGGCGACGCCTTCTTCACCGAGCGCGACGATTTGTCGCGGGGTGTTCGCGACCGGGAACATCTTGCGCATCGCCTTGTTGACCGACACGTCGGTCGCCTGCGCGGACAGCATCACCGCGATCAGCAACTCGAACGGCGTCGTGTATTCGAGCTCGGTGGTCGGATGCGGATTGAGGCTTTGCAGCGTTTCGTAGATCGCGCGTCGTTTCGTGGCGTTCATGGACGGTTCTTGTCGGGCGGCGCGGACGGGCCGTTCCGGTCGTCGTGATTCGGATCGTCGCGGGTGTCGCCGGCGGCCTCGGCGTCGCGCTGCGCCTGCTGTTCGGCGAGCCGCTTGCGGCGGGCTTCGGCCGCATCGATCTGCGCCTGCACGGCCGCGCTCACGCCTTCGGTGTTCTTCGGCCCGGCGCCTTGCCCGGACAGTTCTTCCTTCTTCTTGCGTGCGCGTTCGAGCGCGGCGGCGATGATCGCGCGCTTCTTCGCGTCGGCGTCGTCGGCCGGGGCAGCGCCCGGTGCGCCCGGCTGTTCCGCGGCCGGCGCAGCCTTGGCCGCGCCGGCGCTGGCCGCGCGGCGGGCGGCGGCGCGCGCCTCGGCGGCCTCGCGTTCGCGACGCTGGCGCGCGAGCCGGCGGTCGTGGCGCTCGCGCGCGGCGTCCGCCTGTTCCTGCGACCACGCGTCCCAGCCGGTGCGCTCGTCGGTCACGGGGACCATCGCGATGCAGTCGACCGGGCAGGGCGGTACGCACAGGTCGCAGCCCGTGCACAGCGATTCGACGATCGTGTGCATCTGTTTCGGTGCGCCGATGATCGCGTCGACCGGGCACGCCTGCATGCACAGTGTGCAGCCGATGCACAGGCTTTCGTCGATGAACGCGACGGCGCGCGGATGCTCGGCGCCGTTGACGGGATTCAGCGGGATCACGGGCTTGCCGAGCAGGCGCGCGAGGCGTGCGATGCCTTCGGCGCCGCCGGGCGGGCACTGGTTGTAGTTCGCGTCGCCGGCGGCGATCGCTTCGGCGTACGGACGGCAGCCGTTATAGCCGCACTTCGTGCATTGTGTCTGGGGAAGCAGATCTTCGATGCGATCCGCGAGGGTCTTGGAATCGGTCACGGTGACAACGGGCGCAGCAGCGCCGAATGGCTCTCGGCCGCGTCTGGCGCGGCCGGAAAGGTTTGCCAAACCTTGATTATCGCCGATTTCCCGCATTGCGCTGGACGCTGTCTGTGCGCATAATCGAACCGCTTTTTTGCAGGGGCTCAGCAGGAGGGCGGCCGCATGCGGCGCGCTCGTTCCAGGGCAGCCGGCGCCGAGGCGGTGGGGGTGCCGGTCCGGATCAGGATCACGCGGCTCACATAGCAAAACGCCACCATGAATCAGCCAAAAATCAAAAGAGATCCTGAAGGTACACGCCGCCGCATCCTGATGGCGGCAGCCGAAGAGTTCGCGGGTGGAGGGCTGTTCGGCGCACGCGTCGACCAGATCGCGCGCCGGGCCGAGACCAACGAGCGCATGCTCTATTACTACTTCGGCAGCAAGGAGCAGCTGTTTACGGCCGTGCTCGAACACGCGTTCTCCGCGCTGACCGAGGCCGAGCGCGTGCTCGATCTGGATGGCGTGGCGCCCGTCGAGGCCGTCACGCGGCTTGCGCATTTCGTGTGGGACTACTACCGCGATCATCCCGAGCTGCTGCGGCTCATCAACAACGAGAACCTGCACGAAGCGCGCTACCTGCACAAGTCGACGCGGATCCGCGAGATGATGTCGCCGATCGTCGCGAAGCTCGGCAACGTGCTGATGCGCGGCCAGAAAGCCGGGCTGTTCCGCAGCGACGTCGATCCGCTGCGCTTCTACGTGACGCTGTCGGGGCTCGGCTATTACATCGTGTCGAACCGCTTCACGCTCGCCGCGACGCTCGGCCGCGACTTCAGCGAAGCCGACGAGCGCGCGGAGATGGTCAGGATGAACACCGAGTTGCTGCTCGCGTATCTGCTGCGGCGCTGAGTCGACGAACCGTCGAACCGACGCGCCGATGAACCGACGCGTCGATGAATCGATGAGTCGCCGCGAGCGCGACCGCCGAATAAAAAAAACGCCGCCGTGCGCAAGCACCGGCGGCGTTTTTGCGTCGGGACGCGGTGCGTCAGGCGGCCTTGCGCGCCCGCGCGGGCTTGGCGCGCGTGCTGCCTGCGCGTTTCGCGGCAGGTGCGGCCTTCGCGACGGCCGTCCTGGCGGGTGCGACCGTCACGGCCGGCGCTTTCGGGCGAGTGCGCTTCGCGGCGGTGGCGCGCGCCGTCGTTTCAGGCTGCGGCGTGGCGGCCGGCACGGCGCCGATCGTGGTCGCGTCCTGTGCATCGGGAGGCAACTTCGTCGTGCCGTTCTTCGGTTCCGGCGCATGCTCGCGGATGAAGTCGCGCAACTGCGGATAGATGATCGTGCGCCAGCGGCGGCCCGAGAAGATCCCGTAGTGACCGCACTTCTCGGCGGTCAGGCTGCGGCGGTCGTCCTGCGGGATGCCCGTGCACAGCTCGTGCGCGACGTGCGTCTGGCCGCTGCCCGAGATGTCGTCGAGTTCACCCTCGATCGTCATCAGCGCGGTGTGCTTGATGTCCTGCGGACGCACGCGCTCGCCTTCGACATCCCACGTGCCTTCCGCGAGCCGGAATTCCTGGAACACGACGCGGATCGTCTCGAGGTAGTACTCGGCCGCCATGTCGAGCACCGCGTTGTACTCGTCGTAGAAGCGGCGGTGCGCCTCGGCGTCGTCCTCGTCGCCGCGCAGCAGGCTCTGGTAGAAGTCCCAGTGCGATTGCGCGTGACGTTCCGGGTTCATCGCGACGAAGCCCGTGTGCTGCAGGAAGCCCGGATACACGTGGCGGCCTTCGCCCGGATAGTTCGCGGGCACCGTGTGGATCACGTTGTTCTCGAACCACGCGGTCGAGTGTTGCGTAGCCAGCGAATTCACCGACGTCGGGCTGCGGCGCGCGTCGATCGGGCCGCCCATCATCGTCATCGTGAGCGGCGTGTCCTCGCCGCGGCTCGCCATCAGCGAGATTGCCGCGAGCACCGGCACGGTCGGCTGGCACACGGAGATCACGTGCAGGTTGCGCGCGCCGATGTGGCGGATGAATTCCTGGATGTACGCGATGTAGTCGTGCAGGTGGAACGGGCCGACCTCAACCGGCACCATCCGCGCATCGATCCAGTCGGTGATGTACACCTTGTGATCCTGCAGCAGCGTGCGCACGGTGTCGCGCAGCAGCGTCGAGTGGTGGCCCGACAGCGGCGCGCAGACCAGCACGACCGGCTCGTCCTTCAGCTGCGTGACGGCATCGGCGTCGTCCGAATAGCGCTTGAAACGCAGCAGCCGGCAAAACGGCTTCTCGATGATCGTCTGCTCGACGATCGGGATGTTGTGGCCGTCCTTGACGATCTGGTGAATGTTGAATTCGGGCTTCTCGTAATCCTTGCCGAGCCGGTACATCAGTTCGTACGCGGCGGCCATCCGCGGCGCGCCGGGCATCAGCGAGAACGGGCTGGACGGATTGGCGAACGACTTGGAGGCGGCCTGGGCCCAGGCCGTGAGCGGGCTCAGCATCGCCCGCTGGAATTCGTGCAGTTGGTAAAGCATGCAGACTACTCCCGCTTGGGGGACGGTGCGCAGGGGCGTGTGGCGTCGCGGCGTGCCGTGTGGGTCAGCGACCGGCCATGTTGCAGTGCGGCCGGACAATCGAGTCGATCATATCGGACAACGATCAATGTTGCAATGCAACATTTTTCCGATTTTTCATCAAACGTTTGCGAATTGACGATCTCTGAAGAAGCCGCTCCACCCCCGGTCAGCGCCCCGTCGCCACGGCCGGCGCCGGCTGGCCGGCCGCGCGCGCCATCGCTTCTTCGTGGTGCATCAGGTTCATCGCGGTATGCACGAGCGCCACGTGCGAGAACGCCTGCGGGAAATTGCCGACGAGCCGGCCATCGACCGGATCGTATTCCTCGGCGAGCAGCCCGAGGTCGTTCGACAGCGCGAGCAGCCGGCTGAACAGCCGGTGCGCGTCGTCGATCCGGCCGAGCAGCGCGTAGTTGTCGACCAGCCAGAAGCTGCACGCGAGGAACGTGCCTTCGCCCGGCGGCAGGCCGTCGTCGTACTCGGTCGTGCGGTAGCGCATCACGAGGCCGTCGTGCAGCAATTCCCGCTCGATCGCGTCGACCGTGCCGACGATGCGCGGGTCTTCCGGCGGCAGGAAGCCGAGCAGCGGCAGCAGCAGCACGCTCGCGTCGAGCTCGTCGCTGCCGTAGCTCTGGGCAAACGCCTGTTTGCCTTCATGCCATGCGTTGTCGCACACGTCCGCGTGGATCCGGTCGCGCAGCGCGCGCCAGCGGTCGAGCGACGCGGGCAGCCGGAACATCTCCGCCGACTTGATCGCGCGGTCGAACGCGACCCACGCCATCACCTTCGAGAACGTGAAGTGGCGGCGGCCGCCGCGCGTCTCCCAGATGCCCTCGTCGGGTTCCCGCCAGATCTTCTCGAGATGGTCGAGCAGCGAGCACTGGACGGACCACACCGTGTCGTCGGCCTGCAGGCCGCCCACGCGCGCGAGGTGCAGCGCGGCCATCACTTCGCCGAACACGTCGAGCTGGAGCTGGTTCGCGGCGCCGTTGCCGACGCGCACCGGTTTCGAATCCTGGTAGCCGGGCAGCCAGTCGAGCTCCATTTCCGGCAGCCGGCGCTCGCCCGCGATCCCGTACATGATCTGGATCTGCTCGGGCGAGCCGGCCATCACGCGGCCGAGCCACGTGCGCCACGCGCGCGCCTCGTCGTAATAGCCGCCGCGCATCAGCGCGAGCAGCGTGATCGTCGCGTCGCGCAGCCAGCAGTAGCGGTAGTCCCAGTTGCGGTTGCCGCCGATCTTCTCGGGCAGCGACGTGGTCGGCGCCGCGACGATGCCGCCGGTCGGCTCGTACGCGAGCGCCTTCAGCGTGATCAGCGAACGGCGCACGGCGGCCGCGTAGCGGCCCTGCACCTGGCAGCGGCCCGACCATTCGAGCCAGTAGTTCTCGGTGCGCGCGAGCATCGACAGCGGATCGCGCGCGGGCGGCAGCCGCAGGTGCGACGCCGCATAGCTGAGCGAAAACGGCACACGTTCGTCGGCGCTCACCGTGAATTCCGCGAGCGTATGGAGGTTCTTGCCGGTGAGCGGCACCGGCGTGCGCAGCACGACGGTATCGGGGCCGGCGATCGCCTTCATGCCGTCCTCGCGCGTCAGCTGCGTGACCCACGGGATCGAGAAACCGTAGTCGAAGCGCAACACCAGTTCCATGCGCATCTTCATCGTGCCGTGGCGGCCGACGACGATCCGCACCAGTTCGGACCAGCCGTTGCCGGGCGGCATGAAGTCGATCACGGTGACCGCGCCGTCGGCGCTTTCGTAGTCGGTTTCGAGGATCAGCGTGTCGCCGCGATAGCGGCGCGTCGTGTGCGTGATCGCGGCGTCGGCGGCCGGCGCGAGCAGCCAGCGGCCGTGCTCGGGCGTGCCGACCAGCGCCGCGAAACAGGCGCCCGAATCGAAGCGGGGCCAGCACAGCCAGTCGACGGAGCCGTCTTTCGAGATCAGCGCGGCAGTGTGGCCGTCGCCGACGAGGGCGTAGTCTTCGATCAGGGCGGGCATGGGCAAGCGGTCCTTGGATATTCGAGTTCACGATGCAGGGCTGCGGCGCCCGGGCTTCACGCGCCGGCGTCGCGCCCCGTATACTCGCCCGGGCGGCGGAGCGCATGAACGGCCGGCGTTTCGTCCTATCTCAACACTTGAAGCGACTCGATGCAAGGAGGATTCAATGCCCAACCGTTTACGCGAGCGTGACGCGCGCGCTTCGACACGAGGGTTCCCGCTTAGGTTCGCTCACTGGATGAAAGGTTTCGCGCTCGTGCTTTCCTTGTCCGCGACCCACGCCTTCGCACAACAATCGCCGGCACCGGCCGACGGCGTCTACAACCTGCTCGTCGGCACCTATACGGGGCACGGCAGCGACGGGATCTACGTGTACCGCTTCGATACGAAAACGGGCAGCATCGCGCCCGTGTCGTCGGCGAAGACCGTGAACCCGTCCTACCTGTTGCCGAGCCGCGACGGTCGCACCGTCTACGCGGTCAACGAACTGCCCGGCGACAACGGGCCGGCCGCGCAGCGCGGCGGCATCAGCGCGTTCGGCTTCGATCCGAAGACGGGGGCGCTCACGTTCATCGACCGCGTGTCGTCGGAAGGGAACGATCCTTGCTATCTCGCGCTCTCGCCGGACGGCAAGTACCTCGTCACGGCCAATTACTCGGTCGCGGCCGATCCGGGCGGCAGCTTCGCCGTGTTCCCGATCCGCGACGGCGGCGCGGCCGGCCCGGCCGTGCTGACGGTGCATCACGAGGGCACGGGGCCCGTGAAGGGGCGCCAGGATGGCGCGCACGTGCACTCGACAGTGTTCTCCCCCGACGGCCGCTACCTGTTCGTGCAGGACCTCGGCGCGGACAAGCTCTACGGCTACCGCTACACGGTGGACGGCAGCCGCGGGCTGATCAGCCCGACCGACACGCGCTACACGCCGGTGAAGGCCGGCTCCGGCCCGCGTCACATGGTATTCGGCGCCGACGGCCGGTTCGCGTACGTGACGAGCGAACTCAACGCGTCGGTCGAGGTGTTCGGCTACCGCGATGGCAAGCTGACGCCGGTCGAGACGCTGCCGATGACGGTGCCGGGCTTCAAGGGCAAGGTCGGCGGCGGCGCGCTCCACCTGTCGCCGGACGGCCGCTTCCTGTACGCGAGCAATCGCGGCGACGTGAACGAAATCGTGATCTACGCGGTGAACCAGGCCGACGGCCGGCTGAAGACCGTCGGGCGCCAGTCGAGCCTCGGCAGGACGCCGCGTGAATTCCTGATCGACCCGACCGGCAAGTGGCTGATCGTCGGCAACCAGGACAGCGACACGTTCTACGTGTTCAGCCGCGACGTCCAAACGGGGCAGCTCGGCGCGAATCCGCAGAAGGTCGTGGTCGGCAGCCCGGTCGACTTCAAGCTGGTGCCGGCGGCGCTGTAAATCGCCGTCCATCAAAAAAGGGCGCTGCCGAGGCAGCGCCCTTGTTCGTCCGGGCGGCCGCTTGCGCGGGGCGCCCGGATCGATCGTCGGCGGCCGTGCGGCCGCCATGCTCAGTCGGCCGCCGCCGGCACGAGCACCTCGCGGCTGCCGTTGATGCCCATCGGCGACACCAGTCCGGCCGCCTCCATCTGCTCGACGAGGCGCGCGGCGCGGTTGTAGCCGATGCGCAACTGGCGCTGCACCGACGAGATCGACGCGCGCCGCGTGCGCACGACGAACGCGACCGCTTCGTCGTACAGCGGATCGGCTTCCGCATCCGGCGCTTCGCCGAACAGGTCCTGCGTCGCACCGTCGGCGGCCGGGCCGTCGAGAATTCCTTCCTCGTACTGCGGCTCGCCGAACTGCTTCAGGTATTCGACGATCCGGTGCACTTCCTCGTCCGCGACGAACGCGCCGTGCACGCGCTGCGGGTAGCCCGTGCCCGGCGGCAGGAACAGCATGTCGCCCTGGCCGAGCAGCGATTCGGCACCCATCTGGTCGAGGATCGTGCGCGAGTCGATCTTCGACGACACCTGGAACGCGACGCGCGTCGGGATGTTCGCCTTGATGAGGCCGGTGATCACGTCGACGGACGGGCGCTGGGTCGCGAGGATCAGGTGGATGCCGGCCGCGCGCGCCTTTTGCGCGAGACGGGCGATCAACTCCTCGATCTTCTTGCCGGCGACCATCATCAGGTCGGCCAGCTCGTCGATCACGACGACGATCAGCGGCAGCTTCGACAGCGGCTCGGGATCGTCGGGCGTCAGCGAGAACGGGTTGCCGATCTTCTTTTCCTTCGCCTCCGCGTCGCGGATCTTCTGGTTGAAGCCCGCGAGATTACGCACGCCGACGGCCGACATCAGCCGGTAGCGCTTCTCCATTTCGCCGACGCACCAGTTCAGTGCGTTCGCCGCGAGCTTCATGTCGGTGACGACCGGCGCGAGCAGGTGCGGGATGCCTTCGTAGACCGACAGCTCGAGCATCTTCGGGTCGATCATGATCAGCCGCACGTCCTCGGGCGTCGCCTTGTACAGCAGCGACAGGATCATCGCGTTGATCGCGACCGACTTGCCCGAACCCGTCGTGCCGGCGACCAGCATGTGCGGCGCTTTCGCGAGATCGGTGACGACCGGGTGGCCGGTGATGTCCTTGCCCATCGCGATCGTCAGCTGCGACGCCGAATGCTGGTACTGGCGCGACTCGAGGATTTCCGACAGGCGGATCATCTGGCGTTTCGCGTTCGGCAGCTCGAGGCCCATGCAGGTCTTGCCGGGAATCGTCTCGACGACGCGGATCGACGTGAGGCCGAGGCCGCGCGACAGGTCCTTCATCAGGCCGACGATCTGGCTGCCGCGCACGCCGAGCGCGGGTTCGATCTCGAAGCGCGTGATCACCGGGCCGGCCGATGCGCCGACCACCGTCACCGGCACCTTGAACTCCTGCAGGCGCTGCTCGATGACCTGGGCCGTCTGCGCGAGGTGTTCCTCGGTGATCGTTTCGACGTCGTCGGACGCGGGCTCGAGCAGGTCGAGCGTCGGCAGCTCCACGTTGAACGACGCGGGTGCGTGGAATTCGAACGCGTTCGGGCGCGGCTGGCGCGCGGGCGCCGCCAATGCGTCGGCGGCCGGGGCGCCCGATTCCGCCGGTGCCGGCGGCACGGTGGCCGCGGGAGGCGTTGCGGTCGGAAGCGGCACGGTCGTGGCGGCCGGGATCGTGATGCCGGTTGTCGCGGGCGTCGTGCCGATGTCGGACATCGACCAACTCGCCGGCGCAGCGGCGGGAGCCGGCAGGGTGGTGAACGACGGGGCCTGCGGCTGCGGTGCGGACGCGATGGATTGCGCCGGTGTCGCCGTGTCGACGGATCCGCCCGGCGCGGAGTAGGTCGGCAATGCCGAGACCGACGGGGGCGCGGAAGTCGGCGACGCGGCCGGTGCCGTCGCGGCCGGGGCAGCGGCGAAGGAGGCCGGCGCGCCATTTGTCGCGGCAGGTGTGGCGCCGAACGCGGCGGGCGCGGCAACGGCGACCGTGTTCGTCGGGGCGAGTGCGCCGGAAGACGGTGTCGGGGCGATGGCGGCGGCGACAGGCGCGGCGCCGGTTGTCGTCTGCGCTGCTTCGGTCGTTGCGGCCGGCACACCGAATCCCGAACCGTCAGGCATGCGGGTGGTCGATGCTGCCGAAGGCGTCGCCGATGCGGTCGACGTTGCGGCCAATGCGCTGCCCGACGAGGCGAAAGACGCGGCGGCAGGCGACACCGGCGTGCGTTGCGCAGGTTGCGATCCGGTTGCGCTGAAGGACGTGCCGGTCGATGCAGGCGCCGTGGCGGCTGCCACGGTCGGCGCGGATGCGAGAGGCTGCGCGGTGGCCGGGCCGGAAGCGCTCGCCGCAGACGTCAGGGCGGAAGCCGCAGCCGCTGCGTTTGGCGCGGCCGCAAAAGGTTGTGCCGTTGTCATGCCGGCAAACGCAGGCGCTGCGGCGACAGGTGTGCTGTTCGGCGTGTTCGCGGGCACCGGCGCGGCAGAACCGGATGCGCTGCCGACGGGCGACGACGCGTCAGCTGCCGAGGTCGTCTGCGCACCAGCGAAGGGCTCAGCGGACAAAGGCTTCGACCATGATGCGGAGGAGGGCGCGGCGTCGAGGGACGCAGGTTCCATGACCGCGGTGGCCGGTGCCGCCGGTGCCGGTGGCGTGGCGCGTTGCATGCCTGCAGGCAACGGAGCGGTTTCGCTACCGTGCTTTGCTGCCGCGTGCCAGACCGTTCCCGTCACGGCGCCGGCCGGTGCCGTGTTCGACGCGGCCGAGGCTGCCGTCGTCGCTGCTGCGACGGGCACTGCATCGGCACGCGGCTGCGTCGGCGTTGCCGCGATCGACGAAGCGGAGAGGGGAGGCGGCGTGACCGGCTGGACCGGCTTCACGACATCCTGCGTCGCGTGCGCGTGTTCTTTCGCGACGACCGATACGGCGGTATCGGCAAGCGCCGTAGCTTGCGATTGGACCTGGCCGGCAATTCCGGCGGCCGTTGCCGCATCCTTCGCATCGACGGTGCGGCCCGTGGCGCTCACGGTCGACGTGACAGCGGCCGAAGGCGTACCGACCGCTGCGCTCGCGGCCACCGACTCATCCGCGTCCGACGGTGGTGCGGCAATCGGGCTTTCATGCGGCGCGCCGAGCCTGGAAACCGGCGGGCTGACGATGTCTTCCCAAGGCGCAAAGTCGATCGGGGCATCGAATGCCGGCGCGGCTGGTGCATCGGCGCCATGCCGATGCTCGCGGTCCGCGTGACGCGTCGGCGCATCGGTTTCGACGCCGGGATCCGGCATGGCATGCCGCACGGCCTCGTCGAACGCCGGAGTACCCGTATCGACAGCGGGCACGCGCACGCCCGGCTCGGCCGGCATGAACGCATCCAGCACGATCGGTGCGTCGTCGGATGGCGTCACGGCCTCGTCGAATGCCACGCCATCCGTATCGACAGCAGGCACGCGCATGCTCGGCTCCGCCGGCATGAATGCATCCAGCACGATCGGTGCGTCGTCGGACGCCGGCGCCGCTTCGTGCGCATCCGGACGCCCTGCGTCCTGGGGCGCGGCCTGGCGCGCGTCCGGAACGACCGCGGCCGGTACGGCCGTCGACGCCGACGCCGACGCCGGCGCGGCGACGCTGCCCGCCGCTGCAACCGCGCCGGCCACGGTCGCCGCGGCGGCCGGCGCCGACGACGCGTCGGCCTGCCGCACACCGTCCAGCGTCGCCCACTGCGCGGTACTGGCTTCGATCGAGCGCAGCGTGTCGTGAACGCTCGGTGCCGGCGTGATCGGCTCCGCGGGCTGTTGCACCCACGCGTAGAGCGGCGCGCGTGCGGGGGCCGGCGGCGCGGGGCGGCGTCGTGCGGCGTCCGGCGCCTGGCCGGCGGCGCCGGCGCCCGTCATCGGGCGGGCGGGCGTGCGCGGCG
>NZ_QTQM01000047.1:0-62438 GCF_003854225.1 Burkholderia sp. Bp8986
CCGCGCAGCGGCTTGCCGAGATAGGTCACGTCACCGCCGGTCGGCTCGATCAGCCCGGCGATGATCCGCAGCAGCGTGGACTTGCCCGAACCGGAGCGGCCGAGCAGCCCGACGATCTCGCCTTCGCGCAGCGACAGGTTCGCGTCGTCGAGCACGAGCAACTCGCCCTGCGACTTGTTGAAGCCGCGATTCACGTGTTCGACGCGCAGGATTTCCTCGCCGAGGCGCGGCGGCTGAAGCGGCTGGGACGTCTGGACAGGGGCGTTGATTACGGTCTGGTTTTGCATCGCGCTTACTCTCAATCGAGACGGAGCCGGGATTCCGCATAGGCGTACATCGGACGCCACAGCAGACGGTTGAACAGGGTAACGAACAGGGACATCACGGCGATGCCCAGGATGATCTTCGGAAAATCGCCGGCGGCAGTCATCTGTGCGATGTACGAGCCGAGGCCATGCGCGACGACCCTGGTGTCGCCCCACTGCACGAACTCCGACACGATGCTCGCGTTCCACGCGCCGCCGGATGCGGTGATCGCACCGGTCACGTAGTACGGGAAGATGCCGGGCAGCATCGCCTGCCGCCACCACTGCCAGCCGCGAATGCGGAAGTTCTTCGTCGCTTCCTTGTAGTCGTTCGGATAGGACATCGCGCCGGCGATCACGTTGAACAGGATGTACCACTGCGTGCCGAGCACGATCAGCGGCGACAGCCAGATGTCCGCGTTCAGATGGAAGTGGACGATCACGATCACGAACACCGGGAACAGCAGGTTCGCCGGGAACGCGGCGAGGAACTGCGCGAGCGGCTGGATCTTCTCGGCCAGCGCGGGGCGCAGCCCGATCAGCACGCCGAGCGGCACCCAGACCACCGACGCGATCGCGATCAGCACCAGCACGCGCAGCAACGTGATCAGCCCGAGCACCACCACGTGGCCGACCTCGCCCAGCGTCACGCCGGTCGCCACGAAGCTGACGACGCGCCACCCGACGTACACCGTCAGCAGGATCACGAACGCGCCCCACACGACGTCGCCGACGCGCGACGAACCGCGCGCCGACGTGCCGCGCGAGCGCTTGCCCGTGAGCGCCGGCACGCGCAACGGAATCCGCGCGGCCTGCGACAGCAGCCAGCCGGCCGGCACGAGCAGCTGGTGGATCAGGTGCGTGCGGCGCAGCATGTCGAGCAGCCAGGACTGCGGCGCATCGCCCGACGCGGTGTTTTCCATCCGGAACTTGTCGGCCCACGCGACGAGCGGGCGGAACAGGAGCTGGTCGTACGCGAGGATCACGACCGACATCGCGACGATCACCCAGCCCACCGCGCCGAGGTTCTGGTCGGTGATCGCCTGCGCGAGATACGCGCCGATGCCCGGCAGCGTGATCGTCTGGTTGCCGACGGTGATCGCCTCCGACGCGACGACGAAGAACCAGCCGCCCGACATCGACATCATCATGTTCCAGATCAGCCCCGGCATCGAGAACGGCACCTCGAGCTTCCAGAAGCGCTGCCACGGCGTCAGGTGGAAGCCGCGCGACACTTCGCTCAGGTCGCGCGGCACCGTGCGCAGCGACTGGTAGAAGCTGAACGTCATGTTCCACGCCTGGCTCGTGAAGATCGCGAAGATCGCCGCGAGCTCGGCGCCGAGCACGCGGCCCGGGAACAGTGCGAGGAAGAACGTGACCGTAAACGAGATATAGCCGAGCACCGGCACCGACTGCAGGATGTCGAGGATCGGGATCAGCACCATGCCGGCGCGGCGGCTTTTCGCGGCGAGCGTGCCGTACACCAGCGTGAACGCGAGCGACGCGACCATCGCGGCGAGCATCCGCAGCGTGGTGCGCAACGCGTATTCGGGCAGGTTCGACGGATCGAGCGAGATCTTCTGCGTCTGCAGTACGGCGATCGGCGCCATCGTCTGATGAAAGCCGACGATCGCCATTGCGAGTATGCCGATGATCAGCGGAAACGCGACCGCATCCCAGCGGTTGGGGAGCACGCGCCACGCGGACGCGTTGGCGGTGCGATTCGGATCGAAGAAACTGATATCCATCGGTAGCGTCTTGGTCGAATTGAAAATCGATGGGATCGGCCGCGTGACGTGCGGCCGGATGCGGCATCAGCCGGCGCGGCTCAGAACGGCTTGTGGCGCGCCCGGCCCAGGACCGCCGACCACGCGATCGACGCGGGCACGACCAGCACGCCCGCGACGCCGAGCGGCACGATCGGCAGGACCGAACCTTCCTTGACCGGACTGGGATCCGCGCTCAGGTGAACGCCGACGTAGACGATGCCGCAGGCAACGATCGGCACGAACGGCGCGAAGCCGATGGTGCGCGTGCGATGACCGCCCGCACCGCTGGTTTCCGTTGCCGCGAGATTCGGCATGAGGGGCTCCGGAGAAGTGATTCGGTGTCGCAGGCTATCGGGCGGACATGACGCAAACGTGACGTGTCACTTACAGGACATTGACAGGTCATCCGCCGGTGGTCGGTCATTGCGCCGCAAGCCGCGAGCAACCTCGCAACGCGCGGGAATAAATCCGCCGCCGCAGCGGTATGGCATACGAAGGCGCCGGCTTATTCCAGGACGATCCGGCCGTCCGGTTCCGTCACACGAATGCGAGGCTCACATGTCTTCATCGAATCCCACCCGCCCGTCGCGTCGCAAGGCCCTGCAATGCATGGCGTTCGGCGGCCTCGGCACGCTGTTTACACTGTCGGGCGGCATCCTGACGCCGTTCGACCTCGCGCTCGCGCAAAGCGGCGCCGCACTCCCCGCGGACAAGGGCCGGCCGCTGTTCGTGCAGATCAGCGACACGCACATCGGCTTCAACAAGGACGCGAATCCCGACGTCGCGGCCACGCTGCGGCAGACCATCGAGCTCGTCAACGCGATGCCTGCCACGCCCGCGCTCGCGATCCATACCGGCGACATCACGCACCTGTCCAAGGCAGCGGAGTTCGACCAGGCGTCGCAGCTGCTGTCCGCGCTGCGCGTGCCGGAGCTGCATACGGTGCCCGGCGAACACGACGTGACCGACGGCTCGGGTGCCGAATATTTCAGCCGCTTCGGCAAGGCGTCGGACAACCGCGGCTACTACAGCTTCGATCACGCGGGCGTGCACTTCGTCGCGCTCGTCAACGTGATGCACTTCAAGCCGAACGGGCTCGGCAGCTTCGGCGACGAGCAGCTCGCGTGGCTCGCGCAGGATCTGAAGGGGCAATCGTCGAGTACGCCGATCGTCGTGTTCTCGCACATGCCGATGTGGACCATCTACGAGCCGTGGGGCTGGGGCACCGGCGACGCACCGCAGACGATGGCGCTGCTGCGCCGCTTCGGCTCGGTCACCGTGCTGAACGGGCACATTCACCAGATCGTGTCGAAGGTCGAAGGCAACGTGACGTTCCACACCGCGCGCTCCACCGCGTTCCCGCAGCCGACCGCCGGCAACGGCCCCGGCCCGGTGCCGCTCACCGTGCCGCGCGACCGGCTGCCCGCGATGCTCGGCGTGACGACCGTCGACTTCGCCGGCCATCCCGTGGCGGCGTCGCTGCGCGACACGACGCTGGCCTGATCCCTCGCCCGATTCCGCTACGCAAGGAGACCGACATGACCATCCTCAAGCCCTCGACGCTGCTGGCGGCGCTGACCCTGTGCGCGGCCGCCGCCGGCACGCCGCTCGCCGCATTCGCGCAACCCCCGGCCGGCCCGCTCGTGACGATCCACAACTTCATGTTTTCGCCGATGTCGACCACGATCAAGGCCGGCACGACGGTCACGTGGAAGAACCTCGACGCGGAACCGCATACCGTCGTCAACGACGCGGGCATCTTCCATTCGAATGCGCTCGACCAGGACGAGACCTACTCGTTCCGCTTCGACAAGCCGGGGGTCTACAAGGTGTTCTGCGGGATTCATCCGTACATGAAGGAGACCATCACCGTGGAATGACGCGGCGCGCCGCGCCACGCGCGCGAAGGTCCGGCACCGCGGAGCGACGCCCGCCGATCGCCTACACTGGTTCCAACCGGCCGGCCCCCGCCGGCCGTCACCGACCACGAGGCAAGCGATGACGGCAAGTCAACCCGCACACCCGAAGCTACCCGGACAGGTCGTGCTCGTGCTCCAGGGCGGCGGCGCACTGGGCGCATACCAGCTCGGCGTATTCGAGGCGATGGACGCGGCGGGCATCCAGCCCGACTGGGTGATCGGCACGTCGATCGGCGCGATCAACGCGGCGCTGATCGCCGGCAACGCGCCCGCGCACCGCGCGCAGCGAATGGCCGAATTCTGGCGCCACGTCACCGAACGGCCCGCCGTGACCGTGCCGGGCTTCCCGACGACCTGGGACAAGATCGGCTCGGAACTCGCGGTGATCGGCGCGGGCCTCACGGGATTCTTCCGGCCGAATCCCGCCGCGTGGCTCGGGCCGCTCGCGCGGGTCGGCGTCGAGCACGCGTCGTACTACGTGGTCGAGCCGCTGCGCGACACGCTCGCGTCGCTGATCGACCTCGACCTGCTGAATGCGTGCCGGCCGCGACTGACCGTCGGCGCGGTCAACGCGTGCACCGGCACGATGCGCTATTTCGATTCGCGCGACCGGCCGCTCGACCTCGACCACGTGATGAGCTCGGGCGCGCTGCCGCCCGCGTTTCCGGCCGTGCGGATCGACGGCGCGCCCTACTGGGACGGCGGCATCTATTCGAATACGCCGGTCGAGGTCGTGCTCGACGATGCGCCGCGCCGCAGCTCGATCATCTTCTCGGTGCAGATGTGGAATCCGGTCGGGCCCGAGCCGCAAAGCATCTGGCAGGTGTCGGAGCGGCAGAAGGACATCCAGTACGCGAGCCGAACGGACGGCAACATCGCGCGGCAACAGCAGATTCACCGGCTGCGCCACGTGATCAAGGAACTGGTGATGCGGCTGCCGGAGGCGGAGCGTACGTCGGCCGACGTGCAGGCGCTCGCCGCGTGGGGCTGCCAGACGACGATGCACGTGATCAAGCTCGCGGCGCCGCGGCTCGACGGCGACGATCAGTGGAAGGACATCGATTTCACGCCGGACGGCATCGCGGCGCGCCGGCAGGCCGGATTCGACGCGACGATGCAGGCGATCGCCGCGCGCCCGTGGGATCAGCCGATGGACCCGACGGAAGGGCTCAGCGTCTGGAGCCCGGAAGAGAACCGGATCGGCGAACGGCACAACTGAGGCAGCCGGCGCAACGTCCGCGCGCGCACCGCCCGGCCCGGCAGCGGCTTAAAGCGCGCGGACGATGCCGCCGTCGACGCGAATGTTCTGCCCGGTGATGTAGCCGGCGCCTTCCGACAGCAGGAACGTCACGGTCTGCGCGATCTCCTGTGTCTTGCCGAAACGGCCGGCCGGAATGCGGGCCACGATCTCGGGCGTCTCCGGCCAGCTGTCGATGAAGCCGGGCAGCACCGAATTGATGCGGATGTTGTCCTTCGCGTACCGGTCGGCGTACAGGCGCGTGAAGGCACTGAGCGCCGCGCGCAGCGCGGACGACACCGGCATCGCCTGCTCGGGCGCGTCGGCCGCGAAGCTCGAGATGTTGACCACCGCGCCGCCGCCCTGCTTCAGGAAGACCGGCGTCACGCGGCGCAGCACGCGCGCGACGTTGAGCACGATCAGGTCGAGCCCTTCATGCCATTTGTCGTCGTCGATCGAGAGCAGGTCGCCCTTCGGCGGATGCCCGGTATTGTTGACGACCGCATCGATACGGCCGTACTTCGCGAGCGTCTCGTTCACGAAGCGCGCGATGTCGGCGTCTTCGGTGACCGACCCCGCCACGCCGAACCCGCCGAGTTCCTTCGCCAGTTCGACCGCGCTGCCGGACGGCGACATCAGCGCGACGCGATAACCGTTGCCCGCGAGATCCCGCGCGATCGCGGCGCCCATGCCCTTGCCCGCCGCTGTCACCAAAGCCACTTTCTCTACAGTCATGCTGTTCTCCTGAATGGGTCGGCGCAGCGCCGCGATCATCGTCTATCGCAGCACTGTAGGACTCTATAATCGGCTTGTCGAACCATGATTTCTCCACCCACACTGTAGAATTTCTACTGCATGAAGGCGCTATCGCGTACCCGCCGGTTCCCGCCGCTCAATGCGCTTCGCGCGTTCGAGGCCGCCGCGCGACACCTCAATTTCCGGCTGGCCGCCGACGAACTCGGCGTGACCCAGGGCGCGGTGGCGCAACAGGTCAGGCATCTGGAGGACGTCGTGGAGGTTCAGCTGTTCCGGCGGCTGCCCAGGGGGCTGGCGCTGACGCGCGAAGGGCTCGAGTATTTTTCGTCGGTCCAGCGCGCGCTGCAGATCATCTCCGACGCCACGGACGCGCTCGGGCAGCGCCCGACGGTTCTGGCGGTCAGCACGACGCCGTCGTTCGCGTCGAAGTGGCTGATTCCGCGCCTGTCGGACTTCGGCCGGCTGCATCCCGACATCGAAGTGCGCGTGATCGCCGACGAAAGGCTTGCGTCGTTCCGGGCCGACGGCGTCGACATCGCGATTCGACTGAGCAAGCCGCCGTTCCCGGCCGGCCTGGTCGCCGAGTTGCTGTTTCCGCTCGACATCTTTGCCGTCGCCAGCCCGAAACTGCTCGACAGCGGCTCGCCGATCCGGACGCCCGCGGACCTCGCAAAGCACGTGCTGTTGCACGACGCGCACGATCTGTGGCCCGAGTTCATCGACAAGCTCGGCGGCAAAGGCCGGGCCGATCCGACCAAAGGGCCGCGATTCAGCCAGTCGCTGCTCGCGATCGACGCCGCGGTCGCCGGCCAGGGCATCGCGCTGACCAGCGAGCCGCTGGTCGAACGCGATATCGCGGATGGCCGACTGCGGCGCGTGTTCGATTTTTCGTTTCCAATGTCGCTCGGGTTTTACGTCGTCTTTCCGCAGGCCAGTGCGCACTCGGAAGCGCTCGATGCGATGCGGCGGTGGCTGTTCGCGCAGTACGGGAACGGGTGACGCGCTGAAGTCCGACGGATCAACAACCCCACTTCCATCAGTGCCTTCACACGTATCGTTATTTTCCGATATATGATTCGCCCTTCGACGATACCCGTATGCCCAGAACACCACGCCCTTCCATGCCGACCGAACTCGACATCGACGCGATCCTGAAAGCGCTCTCGAACCCCGTGCGCCGGGAAATCCTCGTCTGGCTGAAAACGCCGGGCGCGCATTTCCCGGAGCAGACGCTGCCGTACGACCACGGCGTCTGCGCCGGGCAGATCGACGCGCGCTGCGGGCTGTCGCAGTCGACGGTTTCCGCGCACCTCGCGACGCTGCAGCGCGCGGGGCTCGTGACGTCGACGCGGATCGGCCAGTGGGCGTTCTTCCAGCGCAACGAGGCCGTCATCGACGCATTTCTCGACGCCCTGCGTCGCGAACTCTGACCCAGGCCATGCGGGCCACCCGTCGCGCACGACGCGACGGCCATCCCGCCTTTCGTGAAGAGGTTATCTCCATGCCTACCCTGTTCGATCCCGCTACCCTCGGCGACCTGACTCTACCGAACCGCGTCGTGATGGCGCCGCTCACCCGTGCCCGCGCCGGCAGCGCGCGCGTGCCCAACGACCTGATGGCCCGCTATTACGCCGAGCGCGCATCGGCCGGCCTGATCATCAGCGAAGCGACTTCGGTCACGCCGCAGGGCGTCGGCTACGCGGACACGCCGGGCATCTGGTCCGACGAACAGGTGGAAGGCTGGAAGCGCGTGACCCAGGCCGTGCACGCGGCGGGCGGCCGCATCGTGCTGCAGCTCTGGCACGTCGGCCGGATTTCCGATCCGGTGTTCCTGGACGGCGACCTGCCGGTCGCACCGAGCGCGATCGCCGCGGGCGGTCACGTGAGCCTCGTGCGGCCGCCGCGGCCGTACGTGACGCCGCGCGCGCTCGACATCGATGAAATTCCGGGTATCGTCGCCGCGTACCGCAGGGGCGCGGAAAACGCGAAGAAGGCGGGCTTCGACGGCGTCGAGATCCACGGCGCGAACGGCTACCTGCTCGACCAGTTCCTGCAGGACAGCACCAACCTGCGCACCGACGCGTACGGCGGCCCGATCGAGAACCGCGCGCGCCTGCTGCTCGAAGTGGTCGACGCGGCGATCGACGTGTGGGGCGCGGGCCGTGTCGGCGTGCACCTCGCACCGCGCGGCGACGCGCACACGATGGGCGATTCCGATCCGGCCGCGACGTTCGGCTACGTCGCACGCGAACTCGGCCGCCGCAAGATCGCGTTCATCTTCACGCGTGAATCGTATTCGGGCGACCAGCTGAGCCCGCGTCTGAAGGAGGCGTTCGGCGGCCCGCTGATCGCGAACGAGCAGTTCACGCTCGAATCGGCGCAGGACACGCTCGCGAGCGGCCACGCCGACGCGATCGCGTGGGGCAAGCTGTTCATCGCGAATCCGGACCTGCCGCGTCGACTCGAACTCGGCGCACCGCTGAACAAGCCGGTGCCGGAGACGTTCTACGCCGAAGGCGAAACGGGTTACACCGACTACCCGGCGCTCAGCGACGCGGCATGACGGCCGGCGGCACGTTCATGCGCGCACGTCCGCGCGCATGAACACGCGCTGCGTCTCGTCGAGCCCACGCGCGACGTGATGCGCGCGGACCGCATGCAGCGTGTCGTCGAGCGATGCGTCGTCGATGATGTCGAAGCCCAGGCGCGCGTAGTACGGCGCATTCCACGGCGCGTCGCGAAACGTCGACAGCACGACCTGCGCGATGCCGTCTTGCGCGGCGCGTGTCATGATCCGTTCAATCAGGCGCGCGCCGATCCGCTGCCCCGCATGCGACGGCGCGACGTCCAGCTCCTCCAGATAAAGCCGCTGCGCATCGAGCAGCCGGTAGAACGCGAAACCCACGCAGGCCCCCGCTTCGTCCGTCGCCACATACGCGCGGCCGTCGTCGATGCGTGCGAGCACGTCGGCCGCATCGGTCGGCTCGCCTTCGGCGATGTCGGACATGCCGATGTCGCGAAAGCGCTGGGCGGCGGCCACTTCCACGGCGGCCATCGCGGCCGCGTCTTCCCGCGTGGCGGGACGAATCCGGATCGATACTGTCATCACGACGAGGTAGGCAGGCAGGAACGGCCGTCACTATAATCGAAACTTCATACCTTTCGAACGCCTTGCCCACGAGGTTCGCCATGACGCTGTCCGCGCTCGCCGTGTTCGCCATCGCCCTGCTCGTCACCGCCGGCACGCCCGGCCCGAGCGTCGCCGCGCTCGTCGCGCGCGTGCTGACGAACGGCGTGCGGGACGTGCTGCCGTTCCTCGCCGCGATGTGGATCGGCGAGGCGCTGTGGCTCACGCTGGCGGTGGCCGGGCTGTCGGCGTTCGCACGCACGTTCGAGACGGGCCTGCTCGTGCTGAAGCTGCTCGGCGTCGCGTACCTGTTGTTCCTCGCGTGGAAGATGTGGACCGCGCCGACCGACACGCAGGCCGGCGACCTGCCGCGCGGGCAGTCGCCGTGGCGCATGTTCGTCGCGGGCACGCTGGTCACGCTCGGCAACCCGAAGATCATGCTGTTCTATCTCGCGCTGCTGCCGACGATCGTCGATCTGACGCATGTCGGTGTGCTCGCGTGGGCCGAGCTGGTCGGCACGATGCTCGCGATCCTGATCCTCGCCGACTGCTTCTGGTCGCTGCTCGCGGTGCGTGCGCGGGCATTTCTGACGTCGGCACGCGCGAAGCGGGTCGCGAACCGCACGAGCGCGACCGCGATGGCAGGTGCGGCGGTGGCGATCGCGACGCGGTAGTCCGTCGATCGCACACCATCCCGTTCTCCGTAGACCTGCAATGCCGTAACTCGAGAAAATTCCCGCGGCACTTGCCGCACTGTCGATTTCTCGTCGCGAGATCGTGCTTCCGCTCGACGCCGCGCTCGAATGCATTGACTATTGCGAGCGTCAGCGCATTCCGATCTATGGTTGGGAAGGTTGGGTCCTGACTGTCGGCGAGTTCGCGGTCTTCAATGCGAATGCGCTAACAACCCATTAGCCTGCGCCTGCCACCCACCACGGGCCCATCCTCATTACACTCGACCAGCGCCCGCACCAACGCCCAGTCATCGTCGTCGCAGAAGTCGAGCAGCATCGCACCGCACGGCCCGCGCGCTTCGCGCAACCGCGCCGCGAGCCGCGCCTGAATCCCGATCACCCTACCGTCGCCGCGCGCGACCACCGACGGATTCGCGCCCATCCCCGTGCCGCTGCAGAAATTGATCGCCCAGCGCCCGCTCTCCGGCGACGGCATGCGGCTCAGCAGCGCATCGATCACACGCCACTTGTAGTGGATCGACCCGGCGACAGGCACACGGTATTCATCCTGGATCACGAACGCCGCATCCGGATGATCGACCGTAAACGTCGCATTGTCGGGCCACGCGGTCAGGTCGATGCCCAGCGGCCGGCTGCTGCGGAACCGCCGCAACAGCACCACCGCGCCGCGCACGTCGCCGAGCGCCGGCAGCGCGCGGCCCGCATGCCAGCGCAGCCGCGGATGCCGCGCGCAATGCGCATCGAACGTCGCATCGAAACTGCGCGTGCACGCATGCGCGGGCCATTCGTCCTTCACCGACATCACGATGCATTCGCGCGGATGCGCATCGAGAAAGCGCGTGCAGTCCGCGAGCACGTCGTCGAACGACAGGCCGAGCGCGATGCCGCCGTGATGGATGTCGAACGTATCGCCCCGGTGCCGGCAGCGAATGTCGAGCAGCCGCACGCCATGCGCGAGCTGCGCATCGAGCGGCGCGCGCTGCGTGCGTACGAGCGGATCGTCGACCGTATACGCACAGGTGTCATGGCTGCCCGGTAGGGTCAGCGTATGCAGCGGCCGCGCGTCGTCGAGCGCCGACATCCAGTCGGCCAGCGGCGTGGAGGCTTCGTGTCGCGAAGGGATCATGAATCGATGACTGACAAGGAAAGAAAGACGTGGGTGACCGCGTCGGATGTCGCCGTGCGGGCCGGCGTGTCGCGTTCCGCGGTGTCGCGCGCGTTCTCGCCGACGGCGAGCATCGCGCCCGAGACGCGCGAACGCGTGATGGCGGCCGCGCGTGCGCTCGGCTACCAGGTCAACCTGATCGCGCGCGACATGATCACGCAGCGCAGCAGCATGATCGGCGTCGTGACGGCCGGGTTCGAGAATCCGTTCCGCGCACGGCTGCTGTCGGACCTGATGGCCGCGCTCGGGCAGCGCGCCTTCACGCCGCTCGTGACCAATGCGGACGATCCGCATCAGGTCCGGCAATCGCTGGAACGGCTGCTCAGCTACCGGATCGCGGGCCTGGTGATGACGTCCGCTTCGCCGCCGCTGTCGGTCGCGCAGCAGTATCTCGACCACCGGATTCCCGTCGTGATGATCAACCGCGAAGCGAACTTGCCGGGCGCGGACGTCGTCGTCAGCGACAACGCGGCGGGCGCCGTCCATGCGGCGCAACGGCTCGTGCGGACCGGCGCGCGCCGGCTCGCGTTCGTCGGGCCGCGCACCGCGAGCTACAGCGCACGCGCGCGCGCGGATGCGTTCGAGCAGGCGCTGCAATGCGGCGACGCGTACGATGCGGCGCTCGTCCGCGTGATCGATACGGACTCCGACACGCATGCATGCGGCCTCGACGCCGCGAGGCAACTGTTCGCGACGGGCGAGCGGCCGGACGGTGTGTTCTGCTCGTCCGACCTGCTCGCGCTCGGCATGATCGACGCCGCGCGCGACGCCTTCGGCTTGCGCGTGCCCGACGACCTGCGCGTGATCGGCTTCGACGACATCCCCGCCGCCGCATACGACGCCTACCGGCTCTCGACGCTGCGCCAGGACACGCAAGGCCTCGCGCACGCGGCCGTCGACCTGCTCGCCGACCGGATCCAGACGTTCGACGGCGCGTCGCGCACGCGGGTCGTGCCGGTTAGGCACGTGGTGCGGCATAGCTGCGCGTAACGCGTCGCGTCACTTCAGCCCGCCGGCGAAGCCGCGCAGCAGGTAGCGCTGCACGTAGCCGGCCACCGCAAGGGTCGGTAGCGACGCCAGCAGCCCCGCGCTCATCAGGTCGCCCCAGTCGATGCCGTTCTCCGTCACGTAGCCGGCAATCGCGAGCGGCAGCGTAAAGCGGCTCGGCGTCGACACGAACAGCAGCGCGATCAGGAACTCGTTCCATGCGGCGATGAACACGAAGATCGCGGTCGCGATCAGCCCCGGCGCGCACAGCGGCAACACGATCTGCGCGAGCCGCCGTGCGAGCCCCGCGCCGTCGATGCACGCGGCCTCCTCGTATTCGACGGGCACGTCGCGCACGAACGCGAGCAGCATCCAGATCGCCATCGGCAACGCGTAGATCTGGTAAGCAAGCATCAGCCCGGGCGTCGAATCGAGCAGATGCAACCGCTTCGCGAGCGCGAACAGCGGCACCGCGATCGTGATCGGCGGCATCAGCTTCAAGGCCAGCACGAGCATCAGGAACAGCACATCCAGCCGCCCCGGAAACCGCAGCCGCACGAGCGCGTATGCGGCCGGAAACGCGAGCGTCAGCGCGAGCAGCGTCGTGCCGAACCCGACCAGCAGCGAATTGGCGAGCGGCGCGCCGATACCGTTCGACCACACCGACGCGAAATGCTCGAACGTCGGTGCAGCCGGCCAGATCCGTAGCGGATGATCGAGGCGTTCGAGCGTCGGCATGAACGCCGCGCCGGCCATCCACAGGCACGGCAGCAGCAACAGCGCGAGCGCGACGCTGCGCAGCATCCACGGCGCAGCACGACCGAATACACCCCCCGTTCGCGCATGCGCGAGGGATGCGGATCGCGCCGTCATGCGCGCCGCTTGCGAACCGTCTGCCATACGTACCCCGAAACGAGCAGCGCGGACGCCGCGAGCATCAGCACCGACGCGGCGCTCGCCGGCCCGACGTTGAAGAAGCGGAAGCCCGTGTCGTAGATGTAGGTCGACAGCGTCTGCGTCGCGTTGCCGGGGCCGCCGCCCGTCAGCGCGTAGACCTTGTCGAACAGCTTGAACGTGTCGATCGAGCGCAGCAGCAGCGCGAGGCCGATCTGCGGCGCCGCGAGCGGCAGCGTGATGTCGCGCAGGCACTGCCATTCGCTCGCGCCGTCGGTGCGCGCGGCTTCGTACAGTTCCTGCGGGATCGATTGCAGCCCGGCCAACACGATCAGGAACGCCATCGGCGTCCACTGCCACACGTCGACGAGCGCGAGCGACCACAACGCAAGATGCGGATCGGACAGCCAGCGCACGCCTTCGACGCCGAACGCGGCGAGCAGCGCGTTCAGGAAGCCGTCGAAGTTGAGCCAGTTGCGCCAGATCGCCGAGCACACGAGCGTCGACAGCATCATCGGCAGGATCGCGAGCGGCAGCGCAATGCGCCGCCCCGGAAACGCGCGCACGAACAGCAGCGCGAGACCGAAGCCGAGCGCGACCTCGACGAGCGACGCCGCGATCGTGAAGCGCAGCGTGTTGCCGAAACCGGCCGCGAACGCGTCGTCGCCGAGCACCGCGCGATAGTTCGCGAGCCCCGCGAATGCGCGACGGCCCGCCGTGTAGTCGACCTGGCAGAACGAGTCGATCAGCACCTGCGCGACGGGGTACAGCGCGAGCGCGGCCAGCACCAGCAGCGCGGGCCCGAGCAGCGCGACGAACGGCAGGCTGCGGCCGAGGGCTTTCATGCGCGGTTTCCGGACGATGCGTGGCGGCGTGCCGTCACTTGCCGGCCGCGGCCATCGCCTGCGCGATCTTCTGCTGCGCCTGGCGCAGCGCGGCGTCGGGAGTGGCCTGCCCGGTCAGCGCGAGCTGCAGCTGGTCGCCGAGAATGCTCTCGACCTGCTGCCAGTCCTTCACGCGCGGCCGCGCACGGCCGGCCTCGAGCGCCTTCAGCTGATCGGGGTACCAGCGGTACTGGCGCACCAGCGCCGGATCGGCGAACACGCTGCGGCGCGTCGGCGGAATGCCGATCCCGGCGAGACGCGTTTGCGTGTCGCGCGAGCTCAGGTAGGCCAGAAAATCCTGCGCGAGCTTCGCGTGCGGCGCATCCTTCGGAATGCCCATCTGCCAGATGCCGAGCATCGGCGCCGGGCCGGCCGTCTGCCCGGGCGGCGGCTGCAGCGCGATCTGCCCGACCACGCGCGACTGCTTCGGATCGTCGAGCGCCGGGATCCACGCCGGCCACACCTCGATCGACTGCGCGGCCGTGCCGCGCTGCAGTGCGTCGCGCACCTCGGCGGCGCCGTACACGTCGACGTCCTTCGGCGCGGCGGTCTTCAGCGCAAGGAAAGTCTTCAGCGCGGCCTGCGACTCGCGCGAATCGATCGTCACGTTGCCGGCACGGTCGAACACGTCGCCGCCGTAGGCCCACAGGATCGGCAGGAAGCCCGTCACGACCGGGTTGCCCTTGGTGCCGCGGAACACGACGCCCGACACGCTCTTGTCCGCGCCGCCGATGGTCTGCGCGATCTTCAGCACGTCGTCCCAGTTGCGCGGCGGCTGCAGCTGGTACTTCGCGAGCAGATCCTTCCGGTACGCGAACATCTCGACGTTGCCGACGATCGGCAGCGCGTACAGCGCGCCCGCCGCGTTGCGGCCGAGCGCGACCGCGGACGGCACGAGATCGGCGTCGGCGAGCGCGGCCGGCAGCGGCTTCAGCCAGCCGTTGCCGATGAATTCGGGTGCCCACGTATCGTCCATCATCACGAGGTCGTACGTGCCGGTGCCTTCGCGCATCGACAGCTTCAGCTTCTGGTACAGGTTCGCGTTCGGCAGCTTGAGCAACTCGATGTCGGTGCCCGGATGCAGCTTGGTGAAGCCGGCGACGGCGTCGGCCAGCCCCTTGCCGTAGATGTCGTCGCGGCCCGCGATGACGAGGTCCGCCGCGAAGGCGTGCGAGGCGGCAAGGGACAGCGCAACGGCGGCGGACAGCGCGCGCAGGCGGCTCAGCAGGGTCATGTGGTCTCTCTCGATCGGCGTGGTGGCGAGCCGCCGGGCGTTGCACACGTGTGCAACGCGGGCGACGCTTCGGGCGGCCTGAAGCGAACGCCATTGTTCACGTCGATCGTTAAGAATTTGTGGCACGCGGCGAAAGCGGCCGACGGTGCGGCCGCCCGCCCCACCCGCCCCGCCCGCCACCCGTGCCGTCGTGTGCGTGCCGTCAGAAGTTCACGCGAATCCCGGCCATCACCGCGAGTTGCCGGCTCGAATTGCTGTTCGCGAGCACCGGAATCTGCGCGTAGTTCACCGCATTGCCGTTCGCGTCGGTGCCGAGCCCCGTGCCGCTCGCGATCTGGCCGATCGCGACCGCATACAGCGCGGTGCGCTTCGACAGGCTGTAGTTCGTGCCGACGTTGACCTGGTGAAAGCGCGTCGTGCCGCGGCCGTCCGTGTGCGCGGCGTTGAAGATGTACGCGACGCCGCCTTGCAGCGCGGGCGTGAACATGTACGTGGCGTTCAATTCTCCGATGTCGAACGTGAACGCCTGCGTGCGCGGCTGCGCGCCGGTCGAGAAATAGCGGCTGTCGCCGAGGCGCGTGTGCGTGTAGGTCAGCGCGACCGTCGCCGCGCCGAGCGTCACCGAGCCGCCCGCGCCGAACGCGCGCATCGAGCCGGCGTCCTGCAGCAGGCAGTACATCGCGCCCGGGTTGCTGCACGCGAAGTCGCCGATATAGCCGCTCGCGCCGCCGAGCGCCGCGTCGAGCGGCTGGTGCAGGTCGAGATAGCCGACCGAGAACGCGACCGGCGCACGCGTGTAGGTCGCGGCGACCGCATAGCCGCGCTTCGCGGAAAAATCGCCGGCCTGGCCGCCGAAGCTGAACGTGCCGCCGAACGTCAGGCCGTTGAAATCCGCGCTGGTGAACTTCACCGCGTTGTTGAAGTTGAACGCGGCGTTCAGGTTGTCGACGTCGCCGAGGTGCGAGCCGTACGGCGTCGCCCAGTTGTTGCTCGATACATAGGCGCCGAGCATGTCCGTGTACGAGTCGTATTGCCGGCCGAGGCCGAGCGTGCCGATCGCATCCTGGCGCAGCCCGACCCACGCCTGCCGGCTGAACGCGGTGCCGCCCTGCAGCGCCTGCCCGTTCGCGGACAGGAACTGCTGCTCGAGCGAAAACACCGCGTCGAGCCCGCCGCCGAGCGGCTCGGCACCCTGGAATCCGAAGCGGGACGGCACGAGGTTGCCGCCGCCCATCTGCCATGCATGGCCGCCGCCCGTGCTGCCGTCGGCGCGCGTGAACTGCTGGTTCGTCGAATAGATGATGCCGGTGTCCACGGTGCCGTACAGCGTCACGCTGCCGGAGGTCTGCGCGTGCGCGTGCATGCAACCCAGCGTGGCCGCGGCCGCGGCCAGTCTTCGTCCGATCTTCATGTCCCGTCCCTCTATTGTCATCGATTCGCAGTGCAAATCGATGGTGTTGTCGATATCGGTGACAGGACTCTATCCAGCGAAAATTCGGGACCTCTATCCCAAATCAGCAAATGGTGAAGCGAACGAAACGGGCGGCACGTGGCGACGCCCGGCGGCACCGTCGCGGTGCGAAGACGTCATTCGGGGCGCAAGGTTTGCGACGGCAGCTCGCCGAACAGGTCGCGATACTCGCGCGCGAAATAGCCGAGATGCGTGAAGCCCCAGCTTGCTGCGGCCTCGCCGACGCCCAACTGATGCGCGGACGTCGTGCGCAGCAGGCGCCGCACCGCGTTCAGCCGGATCGTGCGCAGATAGCCGACGGGCGTGACGTCGGCGACGCGCTGGAAGCTCGTCTGCAGCGTGCGGCGGCTGCAGCGCAGCGCGCGGCACAGCTCGAGCACGGTGACGGGTTCCTCGGGCCGGTCGCGCAGGTGTTTCTCGCAACGGCTGACGATATCGCTGTAGGTGGCGTGCGTGATGTCGCGGCGCTCGACGCCGATGCCCTGCTCGAGCGCATCGAGGAACATGCCGAGCATCGTGTCGCGGAACATCTTGCGGGTGGCCGCGTATTCGAGGCAGCCGGGGTTGCGCTGCGCGTCATCGATCAGCGACGACAGCCGCGCGCCGAGCGCGACGCCTTGCGCGTCCGACAGCCGCGTGACGTGCCGCAGCTTGCGCGCGCCGGCCGCACCGAATTCGGCCTCACAGAGCTCGTCGACCATGTCCGACGCCGCGCTGATCCCGACCAGTCCCATCCCTTCCGGCGTATGGAATTCGAAATCCTCGCCGGCGCGCAGCGCGAGCAGCGCATAGCCGTCGACCGGCTGGCTCTGGAACGTGCCGGCGAGCGGCACCGACAGCGGCACCGCGAGCGACGTGCGCCCGGCCGGTGCGAGGCCGGTTTGCGCGACACGCCGGTTGGTCGTCTCGCGGAAGAAATGGAAATCGTCGTACAGCACCTGCGTGACGGTGCCCCTGAAGCGGCCCGGCGTCATCTGGCGGTAGACCTGATGCCAACCCGCGATCGCGAGCCCGTGGTCATGCACGTCTTCGTGTGAGCGTGACTGGAACAGCATCGGCATCTCCGGTAAAACCCTGATTCCACGCTGCGGCCGCACGGCGCGCAGCGCCACAGCTTACCCCCGCAAAATTCCGCGTAGTGCAGTTTCGAATGCAAGACAGGCCGCCGACAGCGCGGCGGCCTGCTCGCCGGTCACGCGCACGTAGCGGCGAAACGACGGCATCCGGTTCACGACCTCGCTGCCGCCGAACGGCACGACGGCGAGCGTCCAGCGGCCGTCGCGCGCGGCGATCGTGCAGTCGGTCAGGTGCAGCGGGCGCAACGCGTCGGCGAGCGACGGCTGCGCGGCGAGTGCGGCCACCGTCCGCGCGAATCCGGGGTCGCCTCCCGGCTCGGGCGCGGCCGCGATGCCGGTGCGCCGCAGCCAGCCGGTCTGCAGCACGCGTGCAAGGCCCTGCGCGGCCGGGCCGTCCGCGCTAATCGACACCTGCACGCTGACCGTATGCATCAGGAACTGCCGGTCGATGCGCTCTTCGATGCTCACGCGCACGCCGTTCGGCAGCCGGGCCAGGATTTCGGCCGCGCCGCCGTCCGCGTCGCGCACCGCACCGAGGTCGGCGAGCACGCGCGCGGCGATCGCGCCGGGCCGTTGGCCGGGCGGCGGTGCGTCGGGCGCCGCGCGCCAGCGGGCGAGCGCGGCCCTCACGAGGCGACGTGCTCGTTGCGCAGCACTTCCTCGACCGGCACCGGCCTGAACGGATGCCGGCGCTGCACGACGAGCGTCCAGAACAGCGCGTACAGCGCGGTGAGCCCGAGCATCGCGCCGAACGGCACGTAGATGTCGCGCGCATTCATGCCGGGCGGCGTGATGTACCAGATCGCGAGCACGATGCCGACGCTCGACACGATCTGCGGCAGCGGGAACAGCGGCGAACGGTACGGGCGCGGCAGGTCCGGGCGGCGGATGCGCAGCATCACGACCGACGCGGTGACGAGCAGGTACGCCGTGCCCCATGCGCAGGTCGCGGCGAGCACGAGGTGCAGGATGCTGTCGAGGTTGCCGTTGATCAGCCACGCATGGAAGATCGGCACGATCGCCGACGCGACGATGCCGACCACCGGCGTCTTGAAGCGCGGATGCAGATACGCGAAACAGCGCGGCAGCGCGCCGTCGATCGCCATCCCGTACAGGATGCGCGGCAGCCCGGCCATCAGCGTGTTGATCGTCGCGGCGCCCGCGCACAGGAACGCGATGCCGAACCAGATGCGGCCGAAGGGCCCGAGCACCTGCAGCGCGAACGCGGGAATCGCGCCCGGCGTGTCGAGCAGGTGCGTGAGGCCGTCCGGGCTCACCGGCACGTTCGCGACCTGGCGCCGGATCGCCGCGCCGTACAGGAACATGCAGATCGCGACGCCGACGAGGCCGAGCGCCATCGCGCGCGGAATCGTGCGGCCCGGCGCCTTCATTTCCGGCGCGAGCGGCGTGACGAACTCGCAGCCGACGAACATGAACATCGCCATCCCGACCAGCGACAGCACGGCCGGCACCGACGTGCCGACTTCCGAGCCGCCGAACCAGCCGTCGAGATGCACGGCCGGCGCGGCCGCGAGGCCGAGGATGCCGAAGATCATCAGCGACAGCCACATGCCGGCCGTCAGCACGATCTCGAGCTTGCTGAACACCTTGATGCCGATGATGTTGGTGATCGCGAACGTGACCACGAGGCCGACGCCGACGAGCCACGAGCTGTTGTGCTTCTCGAGCACGGCGTTCAGCGATTCGAAGTTCACGAGCGCCATGATGCCGCTCAGGATCGTCTCCGCCGTGCCGGCGAACACGTGCACGAGGAAATACGCGGAAATCGTGCCGGTGATCGCCCAGAAGCGGCCGAGCCCGCATGACAGGTAATCGTAAACCGAGCCGGCCGTCGGCAGCATCGCGGCGGCTTCGGAGAACGTCGTCGCCTGCGCCTGCATCATCACGAACGCGATGAGCATCGCGACCGCGAACGCCCAGCCGCCCATCCCGAAGCCCGAGGTCGCGGTGAGAATCACCGGGCTCGCCATGATGAGGCCGACGGCGCTCGCCAGCGCGGTCGGAAACCCGACCGCACCGGCCTTCAGCACCGTGCCGCCGCCCGCTTCAGCCGACGCACCGGCGGGCGAATCGCCCGCTGCGCCGGTCATTCCAGACCATCCCGACATCTTCGTCTCCTTCCCTTTTCGGGCCGGAACCGGCGCTGCGGCGCCCGCTCCGAGCCATGCTTCGCGGTCGGCCCGGGGCGGCGCTCAAGCGCCGGCACCCGGGCCCCTGTCGATCCAAACCTGATCCGATGTCGAAAAAATACGCAGGCAAAATAATCCGGTCATAGCGCAAATCGGCAAACCGGCGGTGGCGAACGGGTTATCCCGCCCTCCACCGCCGGTTCGGCGTCATGCGCTTCCCGTGTCACCGCCTCATGCGAACGGCACGGCCTCGAAGCCTGCCGCGAGCGCGTCGACGATCCGGTCGAGCTGCTCGCGCTGGATCACGAGCGGCGGCGACAGGATGATCTTCGTGCCGACCGGCCGCACCAGCACGCCGTGCTCGCGCGCCACTTCCGCGACCGCGTTCGCATAGCCGGACAGCGGGTCGATCGGCTCGCGGGTCTGCTTGTTCGCGACGAGATCGAGCGCGAGCATCAGCCCCTTGCCGCGCACCTCGCCGACCGCCGCGAAGCGTTCCGGGAACGACTGCAGCGCTTCGAGCAGATACGCGCCCTGCTTCGCCGCGTTCGCCGGCAGGTCTTCCTTCACGACGATGTCGAGGCTCGCGATGGCGGCCGCGCAGGCGACCGGGTGCCCTGCGTACGTGTAGCCGTGCATGATCGCGCCGCCGAAGTCCGCGTTCGCGGCGAACGCGTCCTCGATCCGCGCGTTCACGGCCGTCGCGCCGAGCGGCACGTAGCCGGACGAGATCCCTTTCGCGAGGCACATGATGTCCGGGCGCACGCCCCAGCCGCGGCTGCCGAACAGGCTGCCGCTGCGGCCGAAGCCGGTCACGACTTCGTCGGCGATCAGCAGCACGCCGTAGCGGTCGCACACCTCGCGCACGAGCGGCCAGTAGTTGGCCGGCGGCACGATCACGCCGCCCGCGCCCTGCACCGGCTCGGCAATGAACGCGGCGACCGTGTCGGGGCTCTGGAACTGGATCTCGCGCTCCAGCATTTCCGCGCAGATCCGGCCGAGCTCCTCCGGATCCTGCGTGAACGGGTTGCGGTACAGCCACGGCGTCTCGACGTGGAAACAGCCGGGCAGGTTCGGCTCGTAATTGCGGCGGAACACCGTGTTACCGTTCACCGACGCGCCGCCGAAGTGCGTGCCGTGATAGCCCTGCTTCAGCGAGATGAACTTGGTGCGGTCGGCCTGGCCGCGCACCTTCCAGTACTGGCGCGCGATCTTCAGCGCGGTCTCGATCGAGTCCGAGCCGCCCGAGCTGTACAGCACGCGGCGCATCCCTTCCGGCTCCATCATGTCGATCAGCTTCTTCGACAACTCTTCCGCGCGCGGATGCGAGATGCCGTCGAACAGCTGGAAGTATTCGAGTTCGTCGAGCTGGCGCACGATCGCATCCTTCACTTCCTGGCGGTTGTGCCCGACGTTCACGTTCCACAGGCCCGCGACGCCGTCGACCAGCTGCTTGCCGGTTTCGTCGAACACGTAGCAGCCGTCGCCGCGCACGATGCGGATCGGCTTGCGCTGTTTCATTTCGTTCGGGTGCAGCATCGGGTGCCAGAATTTCGCTTCGTTGTAGCTCATTGCAATCTCCACTTTCGGATCGTTTGAACCTCGACCGTCCGGGGTCGGGGTTCGAGGTTTTCGGGTTGTTCGCGGGGTTCGTGGTGTTCGGAGCAGGCGCCGCGCGTCAGTGCGCGATGCAGACGGATTTGGTTTCGGTGAAGCCTTCGATCGCGTACTGGCCGAACTCGCGGCCGATGCCCGATTGCTTGTAGCCGCCGAACGGCATCGACGGGTCGAGCGGAATGTGACAGTTCACCCACACGGTGCCGGCCTCGATCTGCGGCACGAGGTTCATCACGCGCTTCAGGTCGTTGCTCCAGATGCTCGCGGCGAGGCCGTACGGCGACGCGTTCGCGAGACGCACCGCGTCGGCCGCATCGTCGAACGGCACGACGACGATCACCGGGCCGAACACTTCGTCGCGCACGATCGCGCTGTCCGGATGCGGATCGGCGATCACGGCCGGCTTCACGTAGTAGCCGGGCAGGTCGTCGGCGGGCGTGCCGCCCGCGAGGAACGTGAGGCCCGCGCGGCGTGCGCATTCGATGTGCTCGACGACCTTGTCGCGATGGTGCGCGGACACCAGCGGGTTGATCTGCGCGGTGGTATCGAGCCCCGCGCCGAGCTTCATCGACTGCGCGACGCCCGCGAGGCCGTCCGCGAGCTGCGCGAATTTGCTGCGATGAACGTAAATGCGCGACGCGGCCGCGCACACCTGCCCCTGGTTGAAGAACGCGCCGGCGGCGACGCCGTCGAGCGCCTGCGCGACGTCGACGTCGTCGAGCATCACGATCGGGTTCTTGCCGCCGAGTTCGAGCGAGAAGCGCGTCATGTTCTGCACGGCCGCCGCGCCGACCAGCTTGCCGGTCGCGGTCGAACCCGTGAACGAGATCTTCGCGATCGACGGGTGGCTCGACAGCGCGGCGCCGCACGTGCGGCCGCCGGTGACGACGTTGAACACGCCAGGCGGCACGCCGGCGTCGAGGGCGAGTTCGGCGAGACGCAGCGCGGTGAGCGGCGTTTCCGGCGACGGCTTCAGCACGATCGTGCAGCCGGCCGCGAGCGCCGGTATCAGCTTCCACACCGCGATCATCAGCGGGAAATTCCACGGCACGATCGCCGCGACCACGCCGACCGGCTCCTTGCGCGTATAGGCCGTATAGCGGGCGCCGGGCGGGAACGGGATCGACACGTCGAGCGTCTGGCCGGTGATCTTGGTCGCCCAGCCGGCCATGTAGCGCACGTATTCGACGCTCGCGCCGACCTCGATCGCGCGCGACACATGGATCGACTTGCCCTGGTTCAGCGTTTCGAGCTGCGCGAGCGTTTCGGCGTCGGCGTCGATCAGGTCGGCGAGCTTCAGCAGGATGCGCTCGCGGTCCGCCGGGCGCAGCCCGCTCCATACGCGGGTGTCGAACGCCTGCTTCGCGCTCGCGACCGCGCGGTCGACGTCGTGCGCGTCGGCATCCGCGACCGTCGCGAGCCGCTCGCCCGTCGCCGGGTCGTACACGTCGAGCCGCGCGGGCGAGTGCGCGCGCTGCATGGCGCCGTCGATGAAAAGGCCGAAGTCGCGTGCGACGAAGGTGCGCACGGTGTCGCTGACCGCGACGAAGTTCGTGGTGCTCATGGGCGTCTCGATGATTGTCATGACTGGGCCGCGTGCGCTTCGGCATGCGGGTGTCGAACCACTGTATCGACGGGGGATCGCGCCCGGTGAGCGCAAATTGGCAAGCGCGTGCGGGACCGGAACGCGGGTGACTCGGGAACGTGGAATGGCGGCGTGCGATGCGATCGGTGCGACGTGGATGCGGACGCGGACGTGGATGCGGACGTGGGTACGGACGCGGACGCGGATGCGGGTGCGGGTGCGGATGCGGATGCGGATGCGGATGCGGATGCGGATGCGGATGCGGATGCGGATGCGGAAAAGCTACAGGAACAACGCGCCGACCAGCTCGGTGCGGTTCGACACGCCGAGCTTCCGGTACATGCGCATCAGATGTGTCTTGATGGTCGGCTGGCCGAGCGCGAGATCGCGTGCGATTTCCTTGTTCGAGCGGCCGTCGCGTACGAGTCGGGCGATCTGCTCCTCGCGGTAAGTCAACCGCTCCTCGCAGCCGATCCGGTGAATCCCGCGCCGCGCGCGCAGCAGCGGGGCCAGCGCGGCTTCGGCGACCGGCTGCAGCCGTGCCAGCGCGTCGATCTCGCCTGATGCGAACCGGCCCGCCGTGCGGTTGCCGTCCGCGTCGCCCGTCCCGAAGCGCAGCAGCGAAAACGCGCCGACCGTGCGGCCCGCGTCGTCGCGCAGCCAGATCTCGACGACGTCGGCCACATCGTGCCGTCGCAGGAAACGGGTCCAGTACGCGGACGCATCGCGTCTTTCGTCAGGCAATTGGGACGCGAGCGTCACGACCGCACGTTCACCTGCCGCGCAGCGCGACGGGTGCAGCGGGTCGAGCATCCGGTAGCGCGCGATGTAGGTGCGATGCATCGCCTCCGGCATCCCGAACAGCTCGAAATCGGCCGGCTCGCCGCTCAGGTCGAGCCGGTAGAACACGGTCGCGGACGGGCTCGCAAACGCGTCGAACGCATCGACGCACGCGCGTAGCGCGCGCTGCCAGTCGGCGGCTTCGTGGTCGGCGGAAGCGGATGAGGTCGGCATGATGGGAGCGGCCGGCGGCCGAACGCGTCGAAGATAGGGCCAGCCTACCCACGCCGAAATGGGCCGGTGAGCACAAATCGGCAATTCGTCCGTGGGTGACGGATGACGGGGGCCGCCGGCCATGTCGCGACAACGGAGCCTGCGTCGGGAAGTCTTGCGCCGCGAGCCGTTCGGACGATGATGGCTGTCGAGGGTGACGCGAGTCATCGCACGCGCCGGCGGCGACCCGACGACAGAATCCGCGTCGCGTAGGCATGCGCCGCAAGCCGTGCAGTCGAGAATGGACGTCGAGAGTGACGCGAGACATCGCGCGCGCCGATCGAGCATGATCGGAATGATCAGCGAAATGCGCGGAGCGGCCGCACGCGCAGCCGCGAAACGGCGGTGCGGCAGCGTGTGCGCCGCGCCCGGTCAGTCAGGGTCTGCGTCAGTGCGCGTTCGCGGCGAACGTGTCGCAGGCGCTTACTTCACCCGACTCCATCCCGCGCCGCAGCCAGTACACGCGCTGCTCGCTGGTGCCGTGCGTGAAGCTCTCCGGCACGACATAGCCCTGGCCTTGCTGCTGCAGCCGATCGTCGCCGATCGCAGCCGCCGCCTTCAGCCCCTGCTCGAAATCGCCGGGCTCCATCAGCCGCTGGTTCGCGCGCTGCGCGTTGTTCGCCCACACGCCGGCGAAACAGTCGGCCTGCAGCTCCATCCGCACCGACAGCGCGTTCGAGCGCGCTTCGCTCGAACGGCGGCGCGCGGCATCGACCTTGTCGGAAATGCCGAGCAGGTTCTGCACGTGATGGCCGACTTCATGCGCGATCACGTAGGCCTGCGCGAAATCGCCGCCCGCGCCGAAGCGCTTGCGCAGTTCGTCGTAGAAGCCGAGATCGATGTACACGTTGCGATCGCCCGGACAGTAGAACGGCCCCATCGCGGTCTGGCCGGTGCCGCACGCGGTCGGCGTCGAGTTCGTGAACATCACGAGCTTCGGCGCCTCGTACTGCGCATGCAACTGGGTGTTGAAGACGCCCGTCCACGTGCGCTCGATATTGCCGAGCACCTTGCGCGTAAATACCGCGCCGGGATCGTTCGCCGGCGCGCCCTGGTGCTGCGTGGGCGCGGGCTGCGCCTGCTGCTGGCGGCCCTGCAGCGCCGATGCGCCTTCGAGCACGACGCGCGGGTCGATCCCGAAGAAATACGATGCGGCCAGCGCGACCACGATCGTGCCGATGCCGATCGTCGCACGCCCGCCGCCGAACCCGCCGCCACCGCGTCGATCCTCGACGTTCACGCTTTCTCTTTCGTCGTCCAGCCTCATTGCCGGCCCCTCCCTTCCTTGTCGTTGTGCTGACCGGACAGCCCCCGGCAGACGATTGATTCCCGTTGCGACGTGCAGCGTCCGGCGCGCCATCGCACGGCGGCACCGCCCGGTCAGTGGCGCGGCACCATCCAGTCCCGCGCCGCCCCGCCGTTACACGACGCACGCGGCACCCGGACGACAGGCTGGCGCACGCGCCATTTTGCCGACCTTGGCGTCTTATCGCAAAATAAGGAGCATAGAGCGACCGGACCGGCGACATCGTCATTCTTTGCAAAATGACGGCGCGTGCGGCCCGGGAGGACGAGATGACCGGCGGAAGAACCAGGCTTGCCCGTCTGCCGCCCGGCCAGGCCTGCCGCGACTTACTTCGCGTGACCTCGACGAACGTCGCTCACTGCTTCGAGCAAGCGGTACTTGCGGATCTTTTCATAGAGCGTGCTCTTCGCGATGCCGAGCTGACTCGCTGCCTTCGTCAGATTGCCGGCATGACGCGCAAGCGCGCGACGGATCGATTCCGCCTCGGCCATCTTCAACGAGTCGCCCGCATCCGGCGCGAGCGCGTCGACGGCCCGCGCGGCGCATGCATCGATCGGCGCCCCCGCGCCGATCTCGGCAGGCAACTTGTCGGCCTTTATCACCGGGCTGTCCGACAGCAGCAGCGCCCCCTCGATCGCGTTCCGCAGCTCGCGCACATTGCCGGGCCACGGATAGCGCAACAGGCGTGCATACGCATCGTCGTCGAACGACCTCGGGGAGAGGCCATACGACTCGCATAGATGCCCGAGCCAATGCGCAATCAGCGCCGGCAGGTCCTCGCCGCGCTCGCGCAAGTTCGGAATCGACACGGTCGTGACCGCGATCCGGTAGTACAGATCCATCCGGAACCGGCCTTTCGCGACTGCGTCCTTCAGATCCCGGTGCGTCGCCGCGACCAGCCGGAAATTCACCCTGCGCGGCGTGTTCTCGCCCAGGCGATAGATTTCGCTCTCCTCCAGCACGCGCAGCAGGTGCGGCTGGATATCGAGCGGCATTTCCCCGATCTCGTCGAGAAACAGCGTGCCGCCATCGGCCGCTTCGATCTTGCCCGCCGCACCGGACTTGCGTGCGCCGGTAAATGCGCCTTCCGCGTAGCCGAACAACTCGCTGGCCAGGAGGTCTCTCGACAACCCACCGCAGTTGAGCGCAACGAACGGACCGTCGGCGCGATCGCTCGCCTGGTGGATACCCTGCGCGAACAGTTCCTTGCCGACGCCGGTTTCGCCAAGCAGCAGCACCGGCACCCTGGACGGCGCGAGCTGGCGCGCACGATTCACGGCCGCCCGCAATGCGGCGCTGTCGCCGACGATACGCTCGAACCCTCGCGGCTCACCGCCGTGCCGTTCCCGTCCGCGCGCGATCGGAACGGCGCCGCGGGGATTCGTGATGCCCGGCGTCACGATCATGTAGCCGAGCACGTCCGCACCGTCACGCACGGTTTCGATGTGGCTGCGCGACAGCCATGCCGGCGCACTCGCCGACAGGCGGCCGTCGCCCGCGTAGTGCTCGAGTTCGGGCAGCGCGAACGCCGCGTCGCACCGGATATCGAATCCGAGCCGGCGCAACACCGGAACGACCTGCGCGTTGGCCTTGACGAGTCGGCCGCGTTCGTCGACGACGATCACCGCATCGGAGGAAGACGCACCGAAGCGTGACGCGCAGCGGTCGAGCAGGCTCAGACGGCGCGCCATGCCCTCCTTCGCGAGCCGGCTTTCGATGCGGCCCGCAAGCGATACCGCGAGCGCAAGGCTGTATGGGTTGTAGGTCTGCGCGAGCCCCGAAATGTCGATCACGCCCAATACGTGCCCGTCGCGCGGATCCTGGATGACGGTCGCCGAGCAGGTCCAGCGCTTGATGCCCGCGCAGAAGTGCTCCGCGCCATGGATCTGGACCGGCTGCCTGAGCGCGAGCGCGGTGCCGATCGCATTGGTGCCGCAATTCAGCTCGGTCCACTCGCAGCCCGGAATGAGGCCGACCTCGCGCGCAGGCTCGACGATCCGCATGTCGCCCTCCTGCTGGAGGATCATCCCGCTCGGATCGGCCAGCAGCATTACCGTACCCGTCTGCGAAAGAAAATCCCGGGTGTGCTGCATCAGCGGCAGGCTCGCATCGACGAGGCGACGGTTCGACGTGCGCCACTGCACGAGCCCGTCTTCATCGAGCGGCGGCGGCGCACGGTCGACGCCGGGATCGACGCGACTGACGAGACAGCGCTGCCACGAATCGTCGACCACGCCGCGTACGTCGGGCGAACGCCACTCGCTGCCTGTCACCAGATGCTCCCATGCGGCCATGATGCTCGCGTCATGGCGTGGACTGGGAAACCAGTCCATCGGCGTGCCTCTCTGTTGCATGTCTGTCTCCTGGCGGTGTCGTGACGGCACCAACCGCACGGCCGTCTCAGCGGCCATTTTGTCGACTTTGTGGGGCGCCCGACCGCAGCCGGCGGCGAGCGTAGCGACTATCGTACTCCGTCCCGGCGCCTCGACGTCCGTCCGGACACCAATCACTGCAAGCAATGCGCGCGCCAGCAAGCGGTCGCCCGCACGTCGTCGCGCGGCTCGGCACGCCGTCGAGAACCGGTGGCCGAAAAGAAACCGGCCGTTCGAAAATCGAACGGCCGGAAATCGAACACTTTCCGCGAACGAAGCCGAAGCGAGGCCGGCGAACGCCGAGCCACGCGGACAGCGTCAAACGTCAGATCATTGCACGCGCTCCGGAACCGGCAGCTTCACCCATTCCGCGTAGAACGCATCGATGTCGGGTTCGAAGTCGTGAATGACCGGGTACCACGGCGTAGGCGCCTCGACGTCGTGCATCGCGCCGCAGGTCGGGCAGTAGTATTCGCGATAGACCTGCCATTGCGTGTCGGGCGCCATCAAGCGTGGGTAGACCTCGTCCATCGCCTCTTCGGATTCGCGCACGAAGATGTTCGCGTGCAGTTTCCAGTTGTCGCGGTAATCGCAGAACACATGGCCGCAGTCGCATTGCGTGACCCAGTGCTTCGTCGCCCATTGCTGCACGATGTACAGGTGCGGGCCGAGCGGCAACACGATGCGGTCCTTCCAGCCGAGCTTCTGCTGCAGCGCATCGACGTACATCCGGAAGCGCTCGCCGTCCTTCGGCATCGACAGCATGCGCAACGTGGTGTCCCAGTCGAGCTTGCCGTCGACCATGTTCCTGATCTGTTCCTTGGTGTAGGTAGACATCTCCAGTCCTCCATGTGGGTGATAGTGCGCAGGGTCCGGCTCACTCCTCGACCAGCACCACCGTATTGACGTCGGGCATCTTCGACAGGTCCATGCGGAATTTCGAGCCGTAGGTCGGCACGTCGAGCTCGTCCTCGGTGAGCGTCCACGTGTCCGGCAACTCCCAGAACGCGCGGAACTGCTGCTCGAATTTCGTCGACAGGCCGAAGCTCGTCGCGAACATGTGCCGCACCTGCGTCGATGCATGCTTGAGCAGGATCCGCTCGCGCTCGCCCTTCATCCATTCGCGGGTCGGTTGCGAGCGCGCGAGCCGCGCGTTGCGGATCTCGATGCGCCGCAGCGCGGTCGCTTGCGGATCGACCGTCCAGATGCCGTTGGCATCCCGCGTCGCGACCGCCCCATAGACCTTCTGCGCGTATTCGGGCAGCAGCACCGCGTTGTTGAGATCGCGTTCGATCGCGTCGATCTCGCGGTCGAGCGGATCGCCGAAGCCGGGGCCGCCGCGCAGATAGTTCAGGTAGAGATCGTAGTTGCTGTAGCAGTCCTCCGTGGTCATGCATTGCTGGTCGCGCTTGACGACCGCGCCGGCGTTCAGGTGGTTTTCGTAATCCGGCAGGTCCGGATTCGTATCGCCGCCGAGCGGCAGGCTCTCGCCGAGCGCGATGCGCTCCTCGATGCCCGTGCGATGCGCTTCGAAGCGATAGCCGGTGGCGGGCGGGTAGCCGCCCATCAGGCCCCAGTCGCTGTTCATGTAGCCGTTGCCCATGAAGAACATCGTCCAGTCCTGCGCCTTCCAGACCATGCGCAGCGTCTCGAATCCGCAACCGCCGCGGTACTTGCCGTAGCCGCCCGAATTCGACTTCACGTTGCGGCCGAGGTACAGCAGCGGCTCGGCCATCTCCCAGATCTCGATGTCGCCCATGTCGCCTTCGGGGTTCCAGATCGCGGCCGCGTGATTCAGACCGTCCTTGATCGCGCACGCGCCGGTGCCGCACGACGACGCCTCGAAGCTGTTCACCGCATGGATGTCGCCGTCCTGGTTGATCCCGCCGCCCTGCAGCCAGTTCGACGTGTTGGCGTTCCCCGCGTTGACTTCCTCGAGATAGCCGCGGCTGAAGTACGCCTGCGACAGGGCGCGCCACATCGCGCTCCAGCCCGACACCAGGAAGTGCCACGCGTAAGCGTGTCCGGTGCGGCGGTCGTCCGGGTTCATCCACGCGCCCTTGGGCAGGTGAAATTCGGTGCCGAAATACGCGCCGTCGTTGATGCGCTGCGTCGGCACCAGCGTCTGCGTCATCATCACCCAGATGCCGCTCGTGAACGCGACCTGGTGCGCGTTGTACGAGTGCCAGCCCCAGCGGCTCGCGCCTTCGAAATCGAGACGCCACGAGCCGTCCTTGCGGATCTCCATCTCGACCGGCGAGTGCATGATCGAGTCGAGCTTCGCAAACGCCGACGACGTCTGCACGTCCGGATGGTCGTACGGCACGTCGACGAACGCGACCTTGCGATACTTGCCCGGCAGCGTCATCGCCTTGAGGCGCGTCTGCAACCCGCGCCGTCCTTCCTCGATCACCTCGAAGCCGAATTTCTCGTAGGCGTCGAGGCCCTCCTCGTCGATCACTTCCTCGATCAGATCACGGATCATGTGGCAGCCGGCGATGCGCGTGCGCTCGTCGAGAATCCAGTACTTCGGCGTGCGAACCGAGCGCTGGCTCTCGTGCAGCCAGTCGCGCAGCGGCGTGTCGTTCACCCCTGTCTTACGGCACGTAATCATGTAGCCGTCGCCGAAACGCTGCACCTGGCCCGTCGACATCGAGCCCGGCGTCACCGCGCCGGTATCGATCACGTGCGTGACGCCGCCAACCCACCCGACCAGCTTGCCGTGCGCGAAAATCGGCACGATCGTTGCGATGTCGCACGGGTGGACGTTGCCGATCGAGCAGTCGTTGTTGGTGAACATGTCGCCGGGCTGAATGCCCGGATTGGCTTCCCAGTTGTTTTCGATCATGTACTTGATCGCCGCGCCCATCGTGCCGACGTGGATGATGATTCCGGTCGACGTGAGCACGCAATCGCCCGCCGCGTTGTAGAGCGTGAAGCACAGCTCCCCTTCCTGCTCGACGATCGGGCTCGCGGCAATCTTCTTGGCCGTTTCGCGCGCATGCACGAGGCCGCCGCGCAGCTTCGAGAAGATCTTCTCGTAGCGGATCGGATCGCGCTCGCGCAGCTCGAGCCGTTCGAGCCCGTTGTAATGGCCGGTTTGCGCGGTGCGCTCGAGAATGCCGTCGCGAAACTGCTTGAGCGTCTGGCCGTTCTTCAGCAGATCGGCGAAGCCGACTTCCTGGCTGGACATCATGTTCATCGCATGTCTCCTTACTTGACTTCGCTGAGATGGAAGAGGCGGTGCTTGTCGAGCGTGGTGGCGAAGCCCTTCGGGACGACGAACGTCGTCGCGTCGGATTCGATGATCGCGGGCCCCGCGATCTCGTTGCCCGGCTTGAGCGACTCCATTCGCCAGATCACCGCGTCATGCCACTGCTTGTGCCGATACAGACGCCGCGTGCCGATACGCGCGTCCGCCGGCGGCGTGGGGCCGGCAATGGCGTCTTCCGGCAATACCGGCTTCTGCGTGACGACCATGCCGCGCATGATCGCGCCCGTGACCGAGAAACCCAGCTCCGGCGAGCGCGCGGAGCTCGCGTACACGCGGCCGTAGGTCTCTTCGAAGGCCGTCACGATCTTGTCCCAGTCGTCCGCACCGGACGCGCCCGCGATCGGCGATTCGATTTCGAGGTCGTTGAGCTGGCCCATGTACTGCATCCGGAAGCCCGGCCGCAATATCACGTCCCGCTCGCCGAAACCGTTGATGCGAAACTCGTCGATCACCTTGGCGGTCAGTTCGGCCCAGGCTTTCTGGATCGTCTGCGCGGCCTGCGCCTTCTCGGCGTCGGACGCGAGCTGCGGCAGCGCGAGATCGACGCTCTTGTCGTAGCGATACTCGAAATCCGCGCACGCGCAGCCGAATGCCGAGAAGCCCGCCGCCCACGCCGGCACGACGACATCCTTGAAGCCGAGGCCCTCGGTGTAGCCATAGGTATGAACCGGCCCCGCGCCGCCATACGAGAAGCACACGAATTCGGTCGGGTTGTACCCTTTCGCGCTGACGTTCGAGCGCAGGTATTCGCGCAGTTGCAGGTCGAGCAGCTCGATCACGCCGGCCGCAGCATCCTCCACGGAGAGTCCGAGCGGCTCGGCGATCTGCACGCGAATGTGCTCGCGGGCGCGATTCACGTCGAGCTTGATCTGGCCGCCGAGGAAGTTGTCCGGGTTCAGGTAGCCGAGCACGACGTGGCAATCGGATACGGACACCGTCGTCAGGCCGCTGTCGGGCCAGCACGTGCCGACGCGATAGCCGGCACTGTCCGGCCCGAGCTTGATGGCCCCGCTGTACGGATCGAGCCGCACGAAGCTGCCGGCGCCCGCGCCGACCGAATCCATCGTGACGAGCGGCAGCGACAGCACCAGGCGTGCCATGTCCGGGTCGGACGCAATTGCGAATTTGCCTTTCGTGATGAGCGCCATGTCGAACGACGTTCCGCCGATGTCCGAGCATGCGATGTTGTCGTAGCCGAGCGCCTCGCCGAGGAGCTTCGAGCCGATCACGCCGCCGATCGGCCCCGACACGATCGTGCGCGCCAGTTCCTTCGCTTTCCAGCTGATCGTGCCGCCGTGCGTCGCCATCACGCGCAGGTCGAATTTCGCGCCGTGCTTGCGGAAGCGGTCGCTGACTTTCCTGAGCGTCTGCCGCGACGGCTCGGCCGCATACGCTTCGAGCACCGTCGTGTTCATCCGGTGGCTTTCCTTGCGCTGCGGGTAGTAGTCGACCGATGCGAACACCGGGAGATCGACGCCGCGCGCAGCCAGCTCGTCGCGCACGATGTCCCGCGCCTGGCGCTCGCTCGCGGCGTTCTTGTGCGACTGAAGAAAACAGATGACGATCGCTTTCGCACCGGCGGCGACGAGCTCCCGCGTAGCCTGCCGCACTTCGTTTTCCCGCAGCGGAATCACGATCTCGCCCTGGACGTCCGTACGCTCGGTGACGCCGCGCGTTCGCGACAACGGCACGAGCGGCTCGTCGTAGCGGTGCGTATTCAGGTGGATGCGCTCTTCGAGCGCGTACCCGAGGTAGCTCTGGATCGCCCGCCCCATCAGGTGCACGTGCTCGAAGCCCTTGTTGACGAGCAACCCGACGTCGAGCCCCTTGCGCTGCACGACGCGGTTGAGCATCGCAGTGCCGGAATACACGCAGGTGACCAGTTCCGGATAGACGTCGTCGACGTCGCGTTGCCAATGCGCGAGCGCGTCCTGCGACGAGTTGAAGATCGCGAGTGATTCATCCTCCGGATTGCTTTGCGCCTTGCCGACGACAAACCGTCCGTCCTCGCGCACGAAGAAGGTGTCGGTCATCGTGCCGCCCGCGTCGATGCCCAAGACCTGGACTTGCGAAAGTCCTTCCATGGTGATGTCTCCAATGATTGAAGTCGTGATGAGCCGCGCTCCGGTTCGAACGGGGTCATCGTTCGATCCCGGGCGCCGGCTCATCTGCAAGGAGGCAACAACCGTGCCATTCGGTGGATCCGGCCGGTCGGCGCGCCCCGGTCAAGCCAGGCGGGGCGCCCATCGGATGGAGCGGGTTGCTTCGGGTAGGCGATTCGCCTTGGGACGTCCGGATTCCGGACTGGTCAGGCGTCCGAATATCAGTCGCCCCCCCGGCGGGCGGGTGCACGCTCGCCCCCGGATCCGGAACGGCAGAAACGCGGGCGCCTCGCCGTGCGGCGTTACGTCATCGCCGGCCATCGCCCCTCATTCACGTTCATCCTTTCGGCTGATACCGGCGTTCATCCGTGCCGCCTAAAGTGACCGGAACGCCCCCCTTCCGGAGAACGACATGACGCACCCGCAACCCCGCACGATCGTGCTCACCGGCGCCGGCACCGGCATCGGCGCCGCGTGCGCGCGCCGCTTCGCCGCCCGCGGCGATCACGTCGTGCTGATCGGGCGGCGCCGCGCGCCGCTCGACGCGCTCGCCGCCGAGACGGGCGGCCTCGCGCTCGCCGGCGACGCCGCGAGCACGGCCGACTGGGCCCGCTTCGTGCCGGAGATCGCCGGGCGGTTCGGCCCCGTCGATGCGCTCGTCGCGTGCGCGGGCGGCCACGGTCTCGGCCGCGCGGACGAAACCGACGACGCGCAATGGCGCGACGCGCTGCATGCGAACCTCGACACCGCGTTCGTCAGCGCACGCGCGTGCCTGCCCGACCTGATCGCGCAGCGCGGCAGCATCGTGCTGGTCGCGTCGATCGCCGCGCTCGCGGCCGGGCCCGGCGTATGCGGCTATACGGTCGGCAAGCATGCTCTGCTCGGGCTCGCGCGATCGCTGGCACGCGACTACGGGCCGCACGGCGTGCGCGCGAACGCTGTGTGCCCGGGCTGGGTCCGCACGCCGATGGCCGATGCGGAAATGGAACCGCTGATGTCCGCATACGGCGACACGCTCGACGGTGCGTATGCCCGCGTGAGCGCCGACGTGCCGCTGCGGCGCGCGGCCGATCCGGACGAGATCGCGGCCGTATGCGCATTCCTGGCATCACCGGATGCGTCGTTCGTAACGGGCGCGACGCTCGTCGCCGACGGCGGCGCAACGGTCGTCGACGTGCCGACCCTCGCATTCGACACGCTTTGATGCATGGGGATACGCCGCCCGCACCACGCATCTTCACTGCACGGGGACGCATCGCCCGCGCGCGCATCGTGACGGGCGGCCGCGCTCGCCCGCCGGCACGCGACCGCCCGTCCCTTCGCCCGGCGCATGCACCACGCCGCGCGCGCTTCCCGCCCCGGAAATCCGCTAACATCGACCGATCCCGCCGCCCCTGCGCGGCACTGCCTCACCGATCGGCATTCGATGAACATCCGGTTTCTTGAAACCTTCGTCTGGCTCGCGAAGCTGGAGAACTTCCGGCTCACGGCCGAGAAACTGCACACGACGCAGGCGGCCGTGTCGAGCCGCATCGCGTCGCTGGAAGAAGCGTTCGACGTGCGGCTGTTCGACCGCAACACGCGTTCGGCGACGCTCACGCCCGCGGGGCGGCGCATGCTCGCGTACGCGGAACGCATCGTGCGGCTCGACAGCGAGATGCGGCGCGACATCGACGCAGCGAGCGACGCGGGGCTGATCCGGATCGGCGTGATCGAGTCGATCGTGCACAGCTGGTTTCCGGCACTGATGGCGCAATTGCGCGAGCGCTATCCGCGCCTCGACGTCGAGATCACCAGCGACACGACACTGCACCTGATCCGCCTGCTGAGCACCGACGGCGTCGACCTGATCCTGCAGACCGACCCGGTGCCGGGCCCCGACTTCACGAACCTGCCGCTGTGCGAATTCCCGGTACGCTGGGCGGCGAGCCCGCGTCTCGGGCTCGGCGGCGAACGGCTCGACGTCGCGCGGCTTGCCGCGTACCCGATCATCAGCTTCTCGCGCCACTCGGGCCCGCACGCGACGATCGAGCGGCTGTTCGCGGCCGTCGAGCGGCCGGCCAGCATCAACTGCATCACGTCGGTCGCCGCGATGATCCGGCTCGTCGCCGACGGTTTCGGCGTGGCCGCGCTGCCGCCTGCGATCATCGGGCGCGAACTGCAGGAAGGCGCGCTCGAACTGCTCGACGTCGAACCCGAATTCCCCGCGCTGCCACTCGTCGCGTCGTATCGCACGCAGGGGCTGCCGGTCGCCGCGCGCATCGCGGAACTGGCGAGCGAAGTCGCGCGCGCGATGCCGGCGGCTTCCAGTCATGCGAAGCCCGCCGCATCGGCAAAGGCCGAGACCGACATCGTCGACAAGTCCCCCGCCCGCTCGGCGAAAAAAGCCCGACCCGCGTCAGCAAAACGCACGCCCCAATCCGCGTCGCCCGCCACCCCGGCGAAACGCCGCCCGCGCCGCTCATAAGAAAACCTGTTCACCGCGAATTTGTTTTCTTGTTGGACGGGTGCGGCCCGTCTTCGGGACACTGCGGTTCCTGACACACCCCGTCACAAGGAACCCGCCATGTCCCGCCTTTCCCTTCCGCACGGCCAGCTCTGCGTCTGGACGGACATCGATCCCGCACACGAAGCCGATTTCAACGCGTGGTACGACCGCGAGCACATGCAGGAGCGTGTCGCGATTCCCGGCTTCACGCATGCGCGGCGGTTTCGCGCGACCGACGGCGGCCCGCGCAAGTACCTCGCGCTGTACGTGACGGACACGCTCGACGTATTCCATAGCGACGCGTACCGGCGCGCGTTCACGCAGCAGACCGCGTGGTCGCTCGCGAACTTCGAACGGATGACGGGCACGCAGCGGCGGGTCGGCGACCTGACGATCGAGGCCGGCGACGGCGAAGGCATGCATCTCGCGCTGTTCGTGCTACCGCCGGAGCGCGTCGACGTGCCGCACCTGCGCGAGCGCTTCGACGCGGCGCTGCACGAACCCGGCATCCACGCGGCCCGGCTGTTCCGCACCGCGCCGGACCTGTCCGCGCCGATCGGCGCCGATGCGGCCGCGCGTCCGGCCGCCGACGCGCTCGTGCTGATCGAGGGCAGCGATGCCGCGGCCACGCGCCGCGTCGCCGCCGCGATCGCCGGTCACGACGACGTGCGCACCTTCGACCTGCTGTGGCGCGCCGCCGCGCCGCTGCCGGCCGCCGGTCGCGACGCCCAAGCAAAACCGGCCGCCGCCGCGTTGCCGGCCTGAACGCCGACGCCGCCACCGGCCGCGCCGTCCGTGATCCACACGCGGCCCGCGCATCGGTCCCCGCGCGTCACCCCCGTCCTTCTTCACGACATGCCCGACACCATGAGCACTCTCGCCCAGCCCGCCGCCCACGCGCCCCGCCGCGTCCGCAACAGCCGACTCGCGACCGCGAGCATGATCGGCACGTCGCTCGAGTGGTACGACTTCACGATCTACAACACGCTCGCCGCGCTCGTCTTCAACCACCTGTTCTTTCCGTCGGTCGATCCGCTGGCCGGCACGATCCTCGCGTTCTCGACCTATGCGGTCGGCTACGTGTCGCGTCCGCTCGGCGGCTTCGTGTTCGGCAACCTCGGCGACCGCATCGGCCGCCGCGCGGTGCTGATGCTCACGCTCGTGCTGATGGGTGTCACGACCGCGCTGATGGGTGCGCTGCCGACCTATGCGCAGGCCGGCATCCTGAGCCCGATCCTGCTCGTCGCGCTGCGCTTCGTGCAGGGTGTCGCGCTCGGCGGAGAATGGGCCGGCGCGGTGCTGCTGTCGGTCGAGCACGGCGACCAGAAACGGCGCGGACTGTCCGCGTCGTGGACGCAGATCGGCCCGTCGTTCGGCACGCTGCTCGGCACCGGCTGCATCGCGCTCGTGACGCTCTCCACCACGTCCGACGCCTTCCTGTCGTGGGGCTGGCGCGTGCCGTTCGCGGCCAGCGCGCTGCTCGTCGTATTCGGTTTCTGGCTGCGGCGCGGCGTCGACGAAACGCCGCAGTTCGAGCAGCTCGCCGAATCGCACGCGACCGCCGACGTGCCTGTCGCCGAAGTGCTGAAGTGTCACTGGCGGCGCCTGCTGATCGCCGGCGGCTCGCGGATCGGCTCCGACGTGCTGTACGCGCTGATCGTCGTGTTCACGCTGACCTACGTGACGACCGTGCTGCACCTGTCGCGCCCGGTCGCGCTGACGGCCGTGATGATCGGCACGGCCTGCAACGCGCTCGCGGTGCCGTTCTTCGGCGCGCTGTCGGACCGCTTCGGACGCCGTCCGGTATACCTCGCCGGCGCGATCGCCGGGATCGTATGGGCGTTCGTGTTCTTCGCGATGCTCGATTCGGCGCGGCCGGGCGCGATCGTCGCGGCGGTTGCGATCGGCCTCGTGATCCATGCGGTGATGTACGGTCCGCAAGGCGCGTTCGTCACCGAACAGTTCCCGACCCGCGTGCGTTATGCGGGCTCGTCGCTGGCCTACACGCTCGCCGGCATCGCCGGCGGCGGCTTCGCACCGCTCGTGATCGCCACGCTGTTCCGCCAGACGGGCACGACGACGGCCGTGTCGCTGTACGTCACCGCGGCGCTCGTCGTCACGTCGATCGCGCTGCTGGCCGCGCGCGAGACCGCGCACCGGCCGCTCGCGGATTGAACATCCCCGCCGGTCGTTTCACTCATTCGCACTTCGAACGGATACCCGCATGCAAGCCCTGTCGTTCAACGTGATGTCCCTGCAAGGCGCGCCCGCCCAGGTCGACGTCGAGATCGAACGTGTCGTGATCGCCGGCTGGGCTGGCCGCGATCCGGAAGCGATCCGCGCGCACATCGACGAACTCGCGGCGCTCGGCGTCGCGCCGCCGTCGGCCACGCCGTGTTTCTATCGCGTGTCGTCCGCGCTGCTCACGCAGGCGCCGTCGATCGGCGTGCTCGGCGCACGCTCGGGCGGCGAGATCGAGTGCGTGCTGATCGACAGCCCGGTCGGCACGCTGGTGACGGTCGGCTCCGATCATACGGATCGGGAAGTCGAGGCCTACGGCGTCGCGGTGTCGAAACAGGTGTGCGCGAAACCGCTCGGCCGCGAGGCGTGGCGTCATGCGGACGTCGCCGATCATTGGGACGCGATCGAGATGCGTTCGTGGTGGATCAAACCCGGCGGCAGCCGCATCGCGTATCAGCACGGCGCGGTCAGCGGGCTGCTTGCGCCCGCCGCGCTGTGGCACCGCTTCGACGATCGGCGCACGATGCCCGCGCGCTGCGCGATGTTCGGCGGCACGGTCGCCGTACACGGCGCGATCGCGGCGATGGGCGACGGTGACGCGTTCGAGATGGAACTCCACGATCCGGTGCTCGGGCGCAGCCTGCGGCACCGATACGAGGTCGAGGTATTGCCGGTTGTCGCGTAAAGGACGGCGGCGGGTGCGCAGGCAATAAAGAACATGACCCGCACGCGGCCCCGTCACCCGCCTTGAGCGCTCGCCGTCATCGCAAGCAGCCCAGCCCGGCCAGCGTCGCCTCCACCGCCGTATCGAGCGGCGTCACCGGCTCGCGGCCCAGCACCGCCGTCACCCGCGCGTTGTCCATCCGGAGCGGCTCGCGCCACAGATAGCGCATCTCGAGCATCTCGCGCATCGTCGTGACGAACGGCGCCGCGCCCCACACGAGCCACCACGGGAAACGCCGCACCGTCGGCCGCATCCCGTGACGCTGCGCGACGCGGCGTACGGCCTGCGCCATCTGCGTGCCGTCCGCGTCCCAGTGACCGCCGAAGTGGAAGCGCGCGAACGGCGCCAGCGTGTCGCGCCGCTCGAGCAGTTCGACCATCGTGCGCGCGACGTCCGGAAGGTACGCCCATTGATGGCCGACGCCCGGCCGGCCCGGCACGCTGATGGCCGCGACGGGCCGCCCGGCCTTGACGAGCGCCTGCCCGAACCAGTTGTTGCCGGCGTGCGCCCCGAAGAAATCGCCGGCCCGCACGATGATCGTCCGGACGCCCTGCGCGGTCGCCGCCTGCAACCGCCGCTCCATCTCGACGCGGATCGCGCCCTTGCGCGTCACCGGATGCTGCGGCGCCTCTTCGCGCAGCACCGGAAACGCGTCGGGGCCATAGTTGTAGACCGTCCCCGGCAGCACGACGGTCGCCTGCGCCAGCGTCGCCGCCGCGATCGTGTTGTCGAGCATCGGCAGCACCTGCGTCGACCAGTTCCGGTAGCCGGGCGGATTCACCGCATGCACGATCACGCTGCAGCCGCGCGCCGCGCGAACCACCGCCTCGCGGTCGAGCGCGTCGCCGCGCAGCCACGCGATCCCGTCGCGCTCCACCGTCTCGGCGTCGAGCCCGCGCTTGAGCGCGCGCACCTGCCAGCCGGCATCGCGCAACTGACGCGCGACCTCGCCGCCGATACCTCCGCTCGCGCCGAGCACGAGTGCCTGTCGTTGCGTCCCGCCTGCGTTCGCCGTCATTGCCGTTCTCCGTGAATGAACCGTGTCAGCACCCATTCTGGCGCGAGGCCGCCTAACAAGGAATTGCCTAACCCGATGCATCGGCTATACATTTATGCATGGCCATCGATCTGAACTGGGAACGCTACCGCACCTTCCTCGCCGTGCTGACGGAAGGCTCGCTGTCGGGCGCGGCGCGCACGCTCGGCATCACGCAGCCGACGGCCGGCCGCCACGTCGCGGCGCTCGAAGCCGCGTTCGGCCAGACGCTGTTCACGCGCTCGCCGTCGGGGCTGCTGCCGACCGAGGCGGCCCTGGCGCTGCGCGGCCATGCCGAGGCGCTGCGCAGCGCGGCGGCCGCGTTCGAGCGCGCGGCCGCGAGCCACGGCGCGGGCGTGCGCGGCACCGTGCGGATCTCGGCCAGCGACGTGATCGCGGTGGAGGTGCTGCCGCCGATGCTCGCGCAGTTGCGGCGTGAGCATCCGGGGCTCGTGATCGAACTGGTGCCGACCGACCGCATCCAGGACGTCCTGAATCGCGAGGCCGACATCGCGGTGCGGATGGCGCCGCCCGCGCAGGAGGCGCTCGTCGCGCGGCGCATCGGCGAGCTGGAAGTCGGGCTGCATGCGCGCGACGACTACCTGGCGCGCAACGGTACGCCGTCATCGACGGACGAACTCGCCCATCACGCGCTGATCGGCTTCGATACGGTCACGCCGTTCATCCGCGCGGCGGGGCGCGGGATGCCGCTGTGGAACCGCGATGCGTTCGCGCTGCGCACCGACAGCAATCTCGCGCAGCTCGCGATGATTCGCGCGGGCTACGGGATCGGCTTCTGCCAGAACCGGCTCGCGCAGCGCGATGCACGGCTCGTGCGCGTGCTGCCGGACGGGCCCGCGACGAAACTGGAAACCTGGATGGTCATGCACGAGGATCTGCGGACGAGCCCGCGTTGCCGGGCCGTGTTCGATGCGCTGGCGAACGGGCTGCGTGCGTATGCCGAAGGGACGGCCGACTAGGCCGTTCCCGGCCGCCGCACGCGCGAATCGCCACGGCGCGCGCTATTCGTGGATCTTGCCGGCGAACAGGATGTCGGCCATGCGCCGCCACGGGTTGTCGGGCAGGTCGTAGCAGCGCAGCCCCTCCTCGGACGCCTCGGCCCAGTCGACCATCGCCTCCAGGTACTCGCCGATCGAGCGGTTTTCCCAGCCGAGCGCGGCGGCCGCATACGGCGCCGGCGGCAAGTCGGCCTCGAGCTGACGCTCCTTGTGCCAGTCATGGCCGAGCACGCGCAGGAAACGGATCAGCGAGCGCTCGTCGATCACCCGCTCGAGCGCGTGCGCCAACCGCGCGGCCATCTCGCTTTTCAGTTCGTCGTTCATGCGTATCGCCCCCTGCTACGCAACGTTCAGAACGCTTCCAGCTCGCACCAACCGGGATACGTTTGCTCGACGATGAAGAAATCGTCGAAGTAGACCAGCCCGCGCCGTTCGAGCGACCTCATGCACGCATCGGCGGCGTCGCCGCCGAAGAACGGGCCGAGCGACACCAGCCGGTCCGATTCGTCGAAACAGTCGGCGAAATTGAATTCGCGCATGAGCGCGGACAGGTCGACGTCTTTCTCGACCAGCGCCGCGCGTCGAACGACGATCCCGAAATCTCTCGATATTTTCATCGGTACCGACTCCCGTCGAATACGTGCCGCTGCGCCGACGCGCATGCGTGCTTCACGCTTTACATCAGCAACTGCCGCGACAGCACCTCGCGCGCCTGCGTGACCGTCTCGCGCTCGCCCGGCATCGGCGGCGTCAGCGAGAACACCGCGTCGGGCAGCGTCGGCAGCCGGTATTTCGCGCCGAGCCGCACGAGGCCCTCGCCGATCGCCGACGCGCACAGGCAGCCGACGCCGAGCCCCGCCGCCAGCATCGACTGCAGCCCCGCGACGCCCGACGCGCTGTGCACGAGCACGTACGGCGCGTGCTGCTCGTCGAGCGAGCGCACCGCGATCTGATGCATCATGCAGTCGTCCGGCAGCAGCACGAGCGGCAACGGCTCGGGCAACTGCTCGGCGAGCGCGGGCGACGTGACCCACGACAGCGGCTCGCGCCGCAGCACCCAGCGCGTATCGGCCGACGCGGGCCGGAACGGGCCGCTCGACAGGTTCATCACGACGCCAAGATCGATCTGCCCGCGCGCATGGGCAGCTTCGATCTCCGCGCTCTTCATCGCGCTCACGTGCAGGCTCAGTTGCGGGTAGCACTCCCGCAACCGCGCGAGCAGGCCCGCGACTTCATGCGTCCGGTAGTAGTCGGTGATCGCGACGCGCAATTCGCCCTTGATCGCCTGTCCGCGCACTTCGTCGAACGCGGCCTCGTTCAGCGCGACGATGCGCCGCGCATGCTGCAGCAGGCGCGCGCCGGCCGGCGTCGGCTCGACGCCGCGCTTGCTGCGCACGAACAGCGGCACGCCGGCGCGCGACTCGAGCTTGCGCACCTGCTCGCTGACCGTCGACTGTGACAGATGCAGCAGCGGCGCGGCCGCCGTAAGGCTGCCCGCATCCGCCACCGCCGCGAACGTGCGTAACTGATCCAGGTCGAAACCGCGCATCGCACCCTCCATCCATCGAATAACCCGATGGATGCTACCACCAATTCCCGCTTTTCCGATTCATCGGCGGTCCGCAGAATATCGGTTCAACGGCCCGCCGAACCCGTTTCCACGGGATTCGGCATGCGTTGCGGCCACCATTCTTCCGGATTTCCTTTCATGACCGACAACACCCTCGCCCGTTGCGCGCCGGCCGGCGCGGCTGCCGCGGCACCGCCGCGCAGCCATCACGGCTGGGCGCTCGTGGTCCTGCTGGTCGGCGCCATTCTGCCGCCGCTCGACTACTTCATCGTGAATCTCGCGCTGCCGGCCATCCGCGACGGCATCGGCGCGCGGCCGGCCGAGCTGCAGCTCGTCGTGTCGGCCTACGCGTGCGCGAACGCGGTCGTGCAGATCACCGGCGGGCGTCTCGGCGACCTGTACGGCCGCAAGCGGATGTTCATGATCGGGATGGCCGGGTTCGTCGTCGCGTCGGCGCTGTGCGGGCTCGCCGGCAGCGGCGCGGTGCTGGTCGGCGGCCGCGTGCTGCAGGGCCTGTTCGCCGCGATCCTCGCGCCGCAGGTGCTCGCGACGATCCGCAGCGTGTTCAGCCCGCAGGAGCAGGTGCGCGTGATGGGCTTCTACGGTTTCGTGTTCGGCCTCGCGGCCGTGATCGGCCAGCTCGGCGGCGGCGCGCTGATCGACCTGCATCCGTTCGGGCTCGGCTGGCGCGCGATCTTCCTGGTCAACGTGCCGATCGGCATCCTTGCGCTGCTCGGCAGCTGGCGCTTCATCCCGGAAAGCCGGCCGCCGCGCGGCCAGCGCATCGACGTGCCCGGCACGGTGCTGCTGTCGCTGTTCCTGCTGATGCTCGTCTATCCGCTCACGCACGGACGCGAGGCGGACTGGCCGCTGTGGATGATCGCGTGCGTCGTCGGTGCGCTGCCGATGCTCGGCGCGCTGCTGGCGGTCGAAGCGCGCCGGCTCGCCGGCGGCCGCGACCCGCTGCTCGACGTGCGCCTGCTGCGCAATCCGGTCGTCGCGCTCGGGCTCACGCTCGCGTTCCTGTTCTACATGCTGAGCGCGTTCTTCCTGAGCTACGGCATCTATCTGCAAGGCTGCCTGAACTGGTCGCCGCTCGCGTCGGGGCTCGCGATCCTGCCGCTCGGCATCGGCTTTCTCGCGAGCCCACTGCTGATGCCGCGTCTCGTCGAGCGGTTCGGCGGCTATCGCGTGCTCACGCTCGGCTTCGCGATGCTCGCGGCCGGCGTCGCGACCGCCGCCGCGCTGGCCGGCGATCATGCGCCCGGCCCGGGCTTTTACGCGGGCATCGCGGCGATCGGCATCGGGCAAGGCCTCGTGCTGCCGTCGGTCGTGCGGATCGTGCTCGCGGAAGTCGACGCGGCGCGCGCCGGGGTCGCATCCGGCATGGTCACCGCGATGCTGCAGATCGGCGCGGCCGTCGGCGCCGCGACGCTGGGCGGGCTATTCTTCGCGCGGCTCGGCGCGCAGCCGCGTGCGCTCGACTACGTGCAGGGGTTCAGGACGGCGATGTGGGCGCTGGCGGCCGTACTGCTGGCGTGCGTCGCGTTGTCGGCCGCATTGGGGCCGATGCATCGGCGGGGGCGCACCATCGCGTGACGACGCCGGCCAGGGAAGCCCTCGCCGGCAGCGAATCGCGGCATGCGCGCCCGCTTGCCGGCGGCGGGCTCACTGGTGATGCTTGAATTGCGCGTGCCGTGCTTCCCATTCGGCCAGCTCGACGCGATAGCGCGCCAGCGCTTCGTCGTACAGGTCGAACACGCACGGCGAGCAGCCGCTGTTGCAGCAGTCTTCCAGTTCGGGTTGTTCGGGCGGGGTCGGACGCGGATCGTCGGCGAGCGCATCCGCGGAGGCAGGCTTGGTCACGGCTTCAGTCATATGGTGCGGAACGCCCAGTATACGGTGATGGTCGGCGGCATGCAGGCACGCACCGGACGCAGCCGCGCATCCCGCACCGACAGGAATCGCGCCGTGGCCGAAGCAGTGAATCCGCCGGAACGCCGGGCGCCATTCGGCGCCCTCTCGATGGCCGGGGTCCAGGGCGACGGCGGGATCCGATCGAAATCGCGGCGATCGCGGAAATCCCGCGTGCGCGATTTCGCATGCCCCGACGTCGCACTCGAGTGCGATAACCCGCTCCCGACTACGCCACGCGACCGCTCACCGGAATCGATGCGCCGGTGATCGCCTGCGCGTCGGGCGACAGCAGGAACCCGATCGTCGCCGCCAGCTGCTCGGGCCGGACCCAGCGCGTGAAATCCGCATCCGGCATGTCCGCACGGTTCGGCGGCGTGTCGATGATGCTCGGCAGCAGCGCGTTCACGGTCACGCCGCGATCGAGCAGTTCCGCCGCCAGCGCCTCGGTGAGCCGCGCGACGCCCGCCTTCGCGGCCGCATATGCACCCATCCCGGTGCCCGCCTTGAACGCCGCGCCCGCGCCGATGTTGACGATGCGGCCGGCCGGGCTCGCCACCAGATACGGCAGCGCGGCCTTCGACGCGTTCAATGCCGTCTTCACGTTCAGTTCGTACATGCGGTCCCACGTGGCCGCGTCGCCGTCGGCGATCGTCTGCCAGACGAACGCGCCCGCGATGTTCAGCAGCGCGTCGACCCGGCCGAATTCGCGATTCACCGCTTCAAGGGCGCGCGCAGCCGCCTGCGGATCGACGAGGTCGATGCCGCCGATGCGCAGCGCATCGGCCGGCACGCCGGGCAACGCCCGCGCGTCCGGCGCCGCGCCGCGGCCGATCAGCGCGACGCGCGCGCCGCGCTGGCCGAGCCAGGCGGCCGTGGCGACGCCGAGATGGCCGAATCCGCCGGTGATCGCGACTGCCTTGCCTTTCAGGTCGTGTTCCATCGATGTGCTCTCCTGGGTCGAGGGGGTTGGATGATACGTGGTTCGGGGCGATGCCGGTACCGACACGGACGCGCGTGGCCACCGTTTCGACAGCGTAGCGCCGTTCATGCCGCGTGCGCACGGCGATAAATGCGTCACCGCCAACGCAGCCGCTCGGTTGATCCGCAGCCATGAAGGCGCGCACCGCGCATGACGGTGGACGGCAGGAGGTAGGCGTTAGGCGGTGGGCGGTGGGCGGTGGACGGTGGACGGTGGACGGTGGACGGTGGGCGGTGGACGGTGGACGGTGGACGGTGGACGGCCGACGGCCGACGGCCGGGCATAATGCGCGAACACGGTGCGCCGCGCGGTGCCCCGTGGTCGCGCCGGGTGCTTGATCGGCCCGCGTCGTTTCCGTAACGAAACCCGAACCTCAATCCGTCTATCCCATGCAAGTACTCGTCGTTGGCACCGGCAAGCTGGCAACCGAACTGCTCGGCTCGCACCGGCTCGACCCCGCAACCTGTCGCGTGACGGCCTGGTCGGCCCCCGCACGCACCGAGACGCGTTCGATCGTCGTGCATGCCGGATCCGGCCGCGAGCTGCCTGCCGCGATCAAATTCTGCCGCGCAACGGGCTCGCCGCTCGTCGAGCTGTCCACCGGCTCCGAGCTCGAAACCGGATCGCACGACTTTCCCGTCGTGCTTTGTCCGAATACGAACATCCTGATGCTGAAGTTCATGAGCATGCTGGAAACCAGCGGCCATCTGTTTCGCGACTGCCGCATCAGCGTGACGGAGTCGCACCAGGCCAGCAAGACGTCCGTGCCGGGCACCGCGGTCGGCATCGGTCAGTCGCTCGGCGTGCCGGCGCAGGACATCCGCTCCGTGCGCGACCCCGACGAACAGCGCGACGCCCTGCAGATCCCCGACGATCAGCTCGGCCGCCATGCGTTCCACCGGATCCGCATCGAGGATGGCGCATGCAGCCTGCAGTTCGAATCGCGCGTGTACGGCGCGTCGCCTTACGCGGACGGCGTGTCGCGGATCGTCGAGACCGTCCGGCGGCACGAACTCGAACCCCGCCGATACTCGATCGTGGAGTTCATCCGCAACGGCTGGCTGTAGGCGCGACGGTGCGCGGCTTGGCCGACGACACCGCGGCCGGCACATTCGACGGCCGCGATCGCACGATCGCTCACGCGCCGCTTACCCGTCGCCCAGCAGTGCCCCGCTCTCCGGCAGCGTCGCGCCGCCGTCGACGACGATCGTCTGCCCGGTGATGTACGCCGCATCGGCCGACGCGAGAAACAGCATCGCGTTCGCGACGTCCTCCGGCTCGCCCATCCGCGCGAGCGGAATGTCGCGCGCGATCTGCGCGGCGACCGACGCGTCGCCGAGATTGTCGGCGGCCGGCGTGCGGATCATCCCCGGCTCGACGCCGTTGACCGTCACGTTGCGACGCGCGAGTTCGAGCGCCGCCGCACGGATGAAGCCGTTCACGCCAGCCTTCGACGCCGCGTAGTGCGCGAGCCCCGGATAGACGACGCGCGGCCCGGTCACCGACGACGTGACGAGCAGCCGCCCCGCTCCCGCACGCTCGAACGCCGGCAGCGCGGCCTGCGCGAGCCAGAACAGCGCCGACAGGTTGACCGACAGCGTGCGCTCGAGCATCGGCTCGTCGATCTGCGCAAACGGGGTCAGCGGGAAGTACGCGGCGTTGTGAACGACGACGTCGAGCCGGCCGCCGTCGCGCTCGACCGTCGCGACGAGCGCGCCGAGTTCGTCGCGGCTCGCGGCGTCGACGCGATACGCGCGCGCGTCGCCGCCCGCACTGGCAAGGGCGTCCGCCTGCGCGGCGGCGGCATCGCCGTTGAGATCGGCGAGCGCGACGAACGCATCGGATTCCGCGAAACGGCGCGCGATTGCCGCGCCGATCCCCTGCGCGGCGCCCGTGACCAGCACGACGCGTCCGCTGAAATCCGCACGCAGGCGGGCGCTGCCCGGCACGGCGCTCATCATTGCGCCTCGCCGCCGAGCGGATGCACGGTTTCGTTCAGCACCTGCGCATGCGCGCCGACCGGGAAGTTCGACAACGTGCCGAAGTCGCCGCCCTGATAGCCGAAGATCTTGCCGTCCGTCTTGCGTTGCGCGAGGTCGATCAGCACGACGCCGAGCGTCGGCACCACCTTTTCGCGCCACACGAACAGATACAGTTCATCGGCAATCCTGAAGTAATGGCAGCGATCCACGTCCGCCAGCCCGCCTTCTACGCCCTGCAGGCACTGCCATGCGTAGAAGTTCTCGTTCAGGTAGATGTGCTCGTAGCATTCGGTCGGGCTGTAGCGATACATCGTCCGCTTGCCGATCAGTTCGCGCGTGGGCCCATGCAGCGGGCCCGGCTGCGCATGGCCGCCGAGCGTGCCGTGCCGGAATGCCGCGTCGACGCCCGTCAGCGGCAACCCGCGCGAAACGCGCGTGAACGCGTCGACATGCGTGTCGGCCTCGGTCGGCAGCGTGCCGATCACCGACGTCCACACGCCGCGGCCGACGTCAATCACGAGGCTGACGGACGTCGCGCGCGCCACCGGATCGATGTAGTCGACGAAGTACAGGTCGTCGCGCAGCCGCGTGACGCGGCACGGCGCACGGCCGCCCGTGTCGGTCGCCGCATCGCGCCATTGCAGCGCACCCGCCTCGAACGTATAGACGCGCCATGCGCCCGTTGCGTCGCCAAGGGCCAGGGACCGCCCGACGAGCGCGTTCACGGGCGTGAGGATGTTCGCGTCCGGCGCAAAGCCGTCCGCGAGCGCGCCAACCTGAATGAATACCGGATCCTGTCGTTCCACCTGCCGTCTCCCGCGCAGCTTCAGGCCCGGCGGGCCGTGTACGCTGCTCATGTGCACATGGTGCGGGCTGCACGCGCCGCACGGTATCGGCCAAAAGGATGAAGGGCGCGCGCCGCCGGAACGCGCTACAGTGCACGTGATCCGCGCCGCTGCCGGCGCGAGGAGCCCCCATGCACCGTGTCACCCACTACCGACGGACCGATGAAGGCATCGAGGCGATCAGCCTCGAGTCCGACCGCACGTTTCCGCGGCACGCGCACGACGAATTCGGGGTCGGCGTGATCGTCAGCGGCGCGCACCGGTCCTGGAGCGGCCGCGGGCAGGTCGATGCGCTGGCCGGCGACGCGATCATGGTCAATCCGGGCGAAATGCACGACGGCATGCCGATCGGGACGGGCACGGCCCGGCGCTGGCGGATGCTGTACCTCGCGCCGGCGCTGGTCGCGGGCGTCGCGGCGGAAGAAGGCGTCGGCGGCGTCGAGCTCGCGCATCCGGCCGTGCGCGACGCGCGGCTCGCGGCCGCGTTCGGCCGGTTGCATGCTCGAATCGTCGCAGGAGATACCGTGCCGCTCGCCCGCGACGAGGCGCTCGTGACACTGGTCGCCGGGCTGCTTGCGCGGCATTCGAACCGGGCGCTGCCGGCCGCCGGCGTCGCGCCGGCGATCCGCGTGGCCCGCGAGCGGCTCGATGCGGCGCCCGCCGCACCCGTCTCGCTGGCCGAACTCGCCGGCCTGAGCGGCGTGAGCCGCTTCCAGTTGCTGCGCGGGTTCGCGCGCGAACTCGGCATCACGCCGCACGCGTATCTGGTGCAGTCGCGCACACGGCTGGCGCGGGCACTGCTCGCGAGCGGCCGGCCGATCGCGGATGCCGCGGCCGAAGCCGGTTTTGCCGACCAGAGCCACCTCACGCGCGCGTTCGCACGCCAGTTCGGGATCACGCCGGGCCGATTCACGCAGGCCGGCTGACTGACGTCGCGGTCCCGGCACGGCCGCCGCCGTGGCGCGACGTCGCCGATCGCCGCCGTTCAGCACCAACGATGGCGCTTGATGGCGGCGCCACCGGTCATCCGGGGACACCGAGCGCAATACCCTTCCGTTCACCCGCTCCGCTCGCCGGCGCCGCTGCAATTTCGTTCAAGACGCCCGCGCCGCCGCACGCGACTATGCGGCACATGAAAACACGACTGATCGGCTATCTCTATCTCGCCGCCGCGATGGCGGGCGTCGGCAGCACCGTCATCGCGAGCCGCCTCGCGGCCGGCGGCCTGCCGCCGTTCGCCGCCACCGCGCTGCGCTTCCTGATCGCAACCCCGTTGCTGTTCGCGCTGATGCGGGCGCAGCGGCTGCGATGGCCGCGGCTCTCCGCACGCGACGCCGTGCTGCTGGTCGTGCAGGCTGCGGCGGGCGGGGTCGGCTATACGGTGCTGCTGATCAGCGGCACGAAGCTGTCGTCGCCGGTCGATGCGGGCGTGATGCTCGGCACGCTGCCGGCGATGTCGACGCTGATCGCGGCGGTGGTGCTGCGCGAGCGGCAGACGCGGCGCGACTGGAGCGCGGCCGCGCTCGCCACCGCCGGCGTGGTGTTGGTCACGTTCGCGCCCGGCCAGGCCATGCCGTCGCTCCGGACGCTCGCCGGCGACGCGCTGGTGCTGGCCGCCGTCGCATGCGAGGCCGTGTTCATCCTGCTCAACCGGCGGCTGTCGGCGCCGTTGCCGCCGCTCACGCTGTCGACGGCGATGTCGGGCCTCGGCTTCGTGCTCGCACTGGTGCCGGCCGCGTTCGAATGGCACGCGCTGGCGACGAACTGGAATATCGGCGCGGTGTCGGCGATCGTGTACTACGCGCTGGTGCCGACCGTGCTCGGCTATCTGTGCTGGTATGCGGGTTCGGCGCGCACGAGCGGCACCGAAGCCGCGCTGTTCACGGCGGTTGCGCCGGTCTCGGCCGTGCTGTTCGCGGTCGCGCTGTTCGGCGAGACCCTGGGCGGCACGCGGCTCCTCGGCATCGCGCTCGTCGTCGCGGGAATGCTGGTGGGCGCGACGCGGCGGCGCGAGCCGCCGGCACGCGCAACGGACTCACGGTCGAGGTCGCCAGCGCGCCCAGCGGCATCCACGTCGACTGCTACCGATTGATCCGCGTGCGCGGCGACTGTAGGAATGTGTCCGCCCGCGGCAAAATCGTTGCGCACCGTCGCACAAGATGCAATATTCGCGTGGCCGGGCCATTTGACAACCACCGAACAATAATTCGCATCATCATGAACAAGAAGGAAGCCAAGACAAGAATCGCGGCGCTGCTGTCCGCGGGTGCGAGGAAAGCCGACGTGCTGGCCGAGCTGGCCGGACAGGGCCTCAAGGATCGCGTGCTCGCGCGCCTGATCGCGTCGCGCCCCGACCCCGAGCTGTGCAGGAAGAACAAGGTGCATACGCGGGTCCTGATCGGGCTCGGCATCGCGCAGTTGGTGATCAGCGTCGCACTCGCCTATCTCATCCTGGTGGACACACTCAGCGTCGGCGCCGCGGCGCTGTTCCTCGCACTGACGGTGCCGCTGTCGCTGCTGTTCATCTGGGGCTTCGCGACCCATCGCGTCGGCGCATATCACGCGTTCATCATTCTGTCGCTGCTGCAGGTACCGAAGACCATCGCCGATCTCGGCCGCGATCCGTCGACCGCGCTGCCGACCCTCGGGGTGACGGTCATCCTGGTCGGCTACGTCTGGTTCGTCCGCAACCGGCTGTTCCCCGACTTCGGCTGGTTCACGCCGCGCAAGGTCGAGGGCCGTTACGCGTTCGTGGAAACCGCCTGATACCGCACACCACGCACCTCGCACCGTGAAAAAGGCGCCGGGCCGCCCCGCAATCGCGGGACGGCCCGGCGCCTTCTGCATTCCGGAACCCGGCAGCTTATTTGGCCTTCTCAGCCGTATCGCTGATTGCCTGGCCACCCTTCGAAATGTCCTGCCCCATGCCTGCAACGGTATTGCAACCGGCGAGCGCGGCGGTCACCACCAGCAGCACTGCAGCAATCGTACGCGTCATGCTCATTCTCCTTCGAGTCAACATGCCCGACCGGGCGAATCGTATGCGGCGTGGTGCCCTGCGGCGTGCAGGACACGGGGCCTGACCTGATTATACGGAGACGGCCGCCGTGCGCCAGTGGCGACCGCGCCAGTGCCCGCGCACGACACGGCCGGTCGCACAGATTTTCCTTGACTTCGTCGGCGCGCGAACTAATATACGCACCGCGTATATTTTTCATCAGGTGCCCCCGATGACCGTTCCCCAGCAAGCCTTCCTGCGCGACGCGATGCGCCGCCTCAACATGACCCGCGAAGCGTTCGCGAACCGCATTGGCGTAAGCCGCCGCGCGCTGGACACGTGGCTGTTGCCCGACGACTCGCAGGAATCGCGCGGGATGCCCGAGATCGTCGAACGCTTCGTGTCGGAAATCGTCGAGCGCTCGGCGCCGGACGGCGCAGACTATACGCAAAGCGTAGACAAACAGGAGCTCGCAAAGCAATTCCTGTTCGAAGGCAAGCCGCAGCTGATCTCGGTGGACCAGTTCTCGCGCGACTCGGTCGAGGCGCTGTTCCGCGTCGCCGACGTGATGCAGCCGATCGCGCGCCGCCACAAGATCTCGCGCGTGCTCGAGGGCGCGGTGCTCGGCAACCTGTTCTTCGAAGCCAGCACGCGCACGCGCGTGTCGTTCGGCGCGGCCTTCTGCCGGCTCGGCGGCTCGGTGTGCGACACGACCGGCTTCACGTTCTCGTCGATGGCCAAGGGCGAATCGATCTACGACACGAGCCGCGTGATGGCCGGCTACGTCGACGCACTCGTGATCCGCCACCCGGAGAAAGGCTCGGTTGCCGAATTCGCGCGCGCGACCAACCTGCCGGTGATCAACGGCGGCGACGGCCCGGGCGAGCACCCGAGCCAGGCACTCCTCGATCTCTATACGATCCAGCGCGAGTTCTCGCGGCTCGGCAAGATCGTCGACGGCGCGCATATCGCGCTCGTCGGCGACCTGAAATACGGCCGTACCGTGCATTCGCTCGTCAAGCTGCTCGCGCTGTACCGCGGGCTGAAGTTCACGCTCGTGTCGCCGCCGACGCTCGAAATGCCCGCGTACATCATCGACCAGATTGCGACGAACGGCCACGTGATCGAGCAGACGAACGACCTCGCGGGCGGGCTGCGCGGCGCGGACGTCGTCTATGCGACGCGGATCCAGAAGGAGCGCTTCACCGACGAGTCGTTCGAGGGCTATACGCCGGATTTCCAGATCAACCAGGCGCTCGTCGACTCCGTCTGCAAGCCCGACACGCTGATCATGCACCCGCTGCCGCGCGACAGCCGGCCCGGCGCGAACGACCTGTCGGTCGACTTGAACCGCGATCCGCGACTCGCGATCTTCCGGCAGACCGACAACGGCATTCCGGTGCGGATGGCGATCTTCGCGGTGCTGCTCGGCGTCGAGAATCTCGTCCAGCATTCGATGCGCGATGCGACGTGGCGCCCGCCGGCGTACCTCGGGCCGGAGGATGCGGTGTTTCACGGAATCGATTGACCCGCATCCAGTGTCGCGCGGCCAGACTCGAGATTGCTGAAGATCGAGCGCCGCGCGCCGAAGCAACGCACGACGCGCCGCCTTGCACGGCGCGTTTTCATTTTCGGCGCGGGTGATATCGAGGCGACCGGCCGGAAGTTAGCGAGCCCACGGATCGATCACGCGCAGGCCCGCTGCTTCGAACGGTGCGACGTCGCGCGTGGCCACGATCAACCCGTTGGCTGCGGCGGTTGCAGCGATGAAGCCATCGGCAGGCGCCATCGTGTGCCCCAGGGCGCGCGCCTTCGCGCGTAGGCTCGCATATGCGTCACTGGCCGCATCGTCGAACGGCAGAATCCGCCCGCGAAACAACGGCACGACGCGTTGCTCGATGTTTTGGTGCAGCCAGTCTCGCCTGCGCCCCTCCGGCAACGCGGCCACGCCGAATCGCATCTCGGCCAGACTGATCGCGGCAAGAAACAGCGTCTCGACGTTTTGCGCGTCGAGCCATTCGATCACGGCCGCGCTCGGTTCGCGTCGCAGCGGCTCCGAAATGACGTTGGTATCGACCAGAATCATTCGAAGCTCATCGGATCGGTTGGCGATTGATCGCGCTGAACCTCGAAATCGATGCCGCCGGCCTCTCTCCCGATCTCCGCCAGCAGCGTTCCCAGCCTGGGACGTCCGCCGGGCCGAACGGCCTGCTCGAGGATATCGCGCACCTCGGCCTCGGTACTGCGGCCATGTTGTGCAGCACGGATTCGAAGCGCGCGATGCACCTCGTCGGGCAGGTTTCTAACAGTGATCACAGGCATGATGCGCCTCACTACATTTGCTTTCAATGTAGTCATATTATCACCTTGCTGTCATTTTGGACGAGTGAAGACCCGATCACTGTAAATCGCCCGACACGCCTTTCCCACTCGGCCATTCGGCCATCGCCGCGGCCCCTACGCGCTCGGCAGCCCTCCGCCACATTCGTCAACATTCTCCTCGCAAATGCGAACACGAACGCTTCTCATTTAAAAAGAAATTACATAGAATGCCGCCTGAAAACAAATCGTAATAATTCCGGGCGGCATGCACATTTCCGTAGCGCGTCGTTCCCGGGGCCATACTGCGAGGTCGAAGCGCACCATGAAGTCCCGTCCTGACGAGCAGAAGCTCGGCAAATTCACCACCCTGTGCAGCGTACTCGCCGCGAGCCCGGCGTTCGCCGACGGCACGCCGCCATCCGCCCCGGTCAGCACCGAAGGCCATCTCGCGCCGATCGAGGTCCAGGGCAAGGCCGAGCACAGCTACAAGGCCGACTTTTCCGCATCCGCGAAATTCACCGCGCCGCTCGTCGACACGCCGAAGTCGGTGACCGTGATCCCGCAGGAACTGATCCGGAACAGCGGCGCGGCGACGCTGACCGAAGCGCTGCGCACCGTGCCCGGCATCACGTTCGGCGCCGGCGAAGGCGGCAACCCGCTCGGCGACCGCCCGTTCATCCGCGGCTACGACACGCAGGGCAGCATGTTCGTCGACGGGATGCGCGACACGGGCGCGACCACGCGCGAGATCTTCAACACGGAACACGTCGAGATCACCAAGGGCTCCGACGGCGCGTACGGCGGCCGCGGCGGCGCGGGCGGCAGCATCAACCTGATCACGAAGGCGCCGCACCTCGGCACGACGGCCGCCGCGAGCGCGGGCCTCGGCACCGACCGCTACCGCCGCTTCACCGCCGACGGCAACTGGCAGTTCGCCGATCACGCCGCGTTCCGCCTGAACCTGATGAGCCACAACAACGACGTCGCCGGCCGCGACGCCGTCAACAACGAGCGCTGGGGCGTCGCGCCGTCGATCGCGTTCGGCCTCGGCACGCCGACGCGCGTGACCGCGAGCTACTACCACCTGTCGACCGACGACATGCCCGACGGCGGCATTCCGTACTTCTACACGACGTCGAACAAGCCCGCGAACGTCGACACGATCTATCCGGCGCCGGTCGACCGCCACAACTTCTACGGCCTGATCGACCGCGACTTCCGCAAGACCACCTCGGACATCAGCACGATCAAGATCGAGCACGACATCACGTCGAATCTGACGGTGCGCAACACCACGCGCTACACGGAATCGACGCAGGACTACATCTGGACGCAGCCCGACGACAGCCAGGGCAACGTGGTCAACGGCCGTGTCTGGCGCCGCAACAACAACCGCGACAGCTCGATCAACAGCCTCGCGAACCTGACCGAACTGTTCGGCGAATTCCGCACCGGCCCGTTCAAGCACAGCTTCACGACCGGCATCGAGCTGACGCGCGAATGGGGCAAGCGCGATTCGTACACGGTCGCGACCGACAAGGGAACGATCTGCCAGAAGGGCATCGGCGCGCCGTCCGGCTACAACTGCACGAGCCTGTGGTCGCCTGATCCGAACGATCCGTGGGCCGGCTCCGTCACGCGCAACAACGACTATGCGCATGCACGCACCACGACCAAGTCGATCTACGGCTTCGACACGATCGAGCTCACGCCGCGCTGGCAGGTGAACGCCGGCGTGCGCGTCGACGATTACTCGACCCGCTTCACCGACACCAAGGCCAACGGCAGCAAGACCTATACGCGCGACGACACGCTCTTCAACTGGCAGGCCGGCCTCGTGTTCAAGCCCGCGCGGAACGGCAGCATCTACGCGTCGTATGCGACGTCGTCGACGCCGGCCGGCATGCTGCTCGGCGAAGGCAGCGAAACGCAGTCGCTCACGCCGGGCCGCGGCGGCGTCGGCCCGAACGCCGATCAAATGGCCCCCGAGAAGAACCGCAGCATCGAACTCGGCACCAAGTGGAACGTGCTGAACGACAAGCTGTCGCTGACCGCCGCGCTGTTCCAGATCGACACGACGAATGCGCGCGTGACGCTGCCGAACAACCAGTACGCGATGGTCGGCAACAAGCGCGTGCAGGGTCTCGAACTCGGCGTCGCCGGGCAGATCACGAAGCAGTGGCAGGTGTTCGGCGGCTATACGTACATGAAGAGCGAGCTGCGCGACAACGGCAAGGATGCAGCGAACGACGGCAACCGCTTCCCGAATACGCCGAAGCACAGCCTGACGATGTGGTCGAACTACGACGTGACGCCGAAGTTCACTGTCGGCGGCGGCGCGTTCTACATGTCGGAAGTGTTCGGCGATCCCGCGAACCTGCGTGCGGTGCCGTCGTACTGGCGCTTCGACGCGATGGCGCAATACCGGATCAACAAGAAGCTCGACCTGCAGCTGAACGTGAACAACTTGTTCAACCGCACGTACTTCGATCAGGCGTATCCGGCGCACTATGCGTCGATCGCGCCGGGCCGCTCGGCGTTCGTCACGCTGAACGCACGCTACTGATCGATGGAAACCGTCTCGCTGAAGGCGCTCGCGTCAGTGTCGCCGCGCGCGTTCGCCGACATTCTGGCCGGGCCGCCCGAGCGCGCCGCCGCGTGGGTCGCGGCGGCCGCCGATAACGGGATCGTCGACGCGCAGGCCGTCTACGGCCAGTACCTGCTCGACGGGCACGGCGTCGCGCGCGATCCGGCCGCCGCATGCGGCTGGTTCCGGCACGCGGCGCGGGCCGGTCACCCGATGGCGATGAACATGCTCGGCCGCTGTTACGAGTTCGGCTGGGGGACGGCGGCATGCGCGCCGGTGGCCGTGTACTGGTATCGGCTCGCCGCGCAGGCCGGGCTCGACTGGGGCATGTACAACTACGCGACGGCGCTCGCGCTCGGCAACGGCATCGACGAGGATCGCGCCGCCGCGCTCGACTGGTTTCGCCGCGCGGCCGCGCTCGGCCATGCGAAATCGATCAACCTGATCGGCGGCTTCTACGAGGACGGCTGGGTAGTGACCGCCGATGCCGACGCCGCGTTCGACCACTATCGGCGCGCCGCCGAGGCCGGCGACTTTCGCGGCCAGTTCAACCATGCGCGACTGCTCGCCGAGCGCGGGCGCGTCGACGAAGCCCTCGTCTGGCTCGCGCGCGTGCCGGCCACCGCTACCCCCGCGTTCGTCGCGAAGATGCGCGCCTATCTCGCGTCGTCGCCGCTCGATGCGTTGCGCGCGGCGGCGATGCAGTTGCCGTCTCACGGCATGGAATCCGAATCATGATGCTTCATATCCCCGGCGTGTTGACCAAGGCACAGGTCGCGCGATGCCGCGAGATGCTCGATGCCGCCGACTGGGTCGACGGCAACGCGACATCCGGCGCGCAGTCGGCGCTCGCGAAACGCAACCGGCAGTTGCAGGAAGGTTCGCCGGTCGCGCGCGCGGCCGGCGATGCGATCCAGGATGCGCTGGCCCGGCATGCGCTGTTCTTTTCGGCGGCGCTGCCGCTGAAGGTGTTTCCGCCGCTGTTCAATCGCTATGAAGGCGGCGAGATGTTCGGCACGCATGTCGACAACGCGATCCGGCTGCTGCGCGGCACGGATTTCCGCGTGCGCAGCGATCTGTCGGCGACGCTGTTTCTCGAGGAACCGGACGCGTACGACGGCGGCGAGCTGTGCGTCGAAGATACGTACGGCGTGCATCGCGCGAAGCTGCCGGCCGGCGATCTCGTGCTGTATCCGGCGTCGAGCCTGCATCACGTCACGCCGGTCACGCGCGGCGAGCGCGTCGCGTCGTTCTTCTGGATCCAGAGCATGGTGCGCGACGATGGCGACCGCACGCTGCTGTTTCAGCTCGATACGCAGATTCAGGCGCTTTCCGCGGAAAAAGGCGCGAAGGATCCGATGGTCATTTCCCTGACGGGGATTTATCACAACCTGTTGAGGAAATGGGCGGATGCGTAGCATGGGCTGATCACGCGACGTCCGCCGTGAAGTACGTCGCCGGAGCCGGCGCTCCATCGCTTGCATCGGTTCACGATGCATGTCTAAAATGACCATCGTCAAATGACCATGCTCATATCATGATGCCGCACGCTCCCGTATCGAAATCCGAATTCAAGGCTCGCGCACTCGAATACTTCCGGCTCGTCGAGGCGTCGGGCGAAAGCCTGATCGTCACCGACCATGGCAAGCCAACGCTCGAAATCCGGCCGTATCACGCGCGCGAGGCTCAGCCGTTGGACATATTGCGCGGCTCGGTCATGCGCTACGACAATCCTCTCGATCCGATTGCGGAAGATGACTGGGAGGCGTCGCGGTGATCGTGCTGGATACGCATGCATTGGTGTGGTGGGTGGCGGGCGATCCGTCGCTCAGCAAGAAGGCGCGAAGCGCGATCGATCGCGCGCGCGGCGAGGGCGCACTCGCTGCGTCCGCGATCTCCGCATGGGAAATCGCGATGCTGGTGCGCAACGAGCGCCTCGCATTGACGATGGACGTCGATGCGTGGCTCGCGACGGTCGCGCAAATCGACGGCATGCGCTTCGTGCCGGTCGACGCCGACATCGCCGCGAGGTCCACCGCGCTGCCCGGCACTTTTCACAAGGATCCAGCCGACCGCATGATCGTCGCGACTGCGCGCCGGCTCGGTGCGCCGCTCGTCACCCGTGACGAAAAGATCCGTGCATACGCGCACGTCAAGACACTTTGGTGACGGTCATGGGCACGTCGGCCGAATCGCAACACCGACACATCCGCATGCCACTCGACAGACGATTCGTCTGACGGAACCGATGACGGCGATCACGCGAAGCCGTCCATGACCGATCGAGGTTTTACCTCGCACCCGCTTCACGTATTACCCGTCGGACTAGCGGCATTAGCCGTTCAGCGACCGCGATTGAACCGTGATGTAACGAGAATCGCACTCCATAAACGGCCCCGTCGAGGAAACCATGCTCGACGAACGCGCCCGCCGACATTCTTTCCGACGACAACGCCCCCGCGTCGGTAACATCCGCACTTGCCGATCCCCGCCCGCTCCCGCACAATCGGGCCACCTGCCTTCCCTCCCCCCGCGCCGATGTCCTATGCGTCACTCGCCACCGGCGTCCTGCTCGCCGGCGGTCTCGGTCAACGCTTCGACCCAAGCGGTCTGCACAGCAAGCTGCTCGCGCGGCTTCCCGACGGCACGCCGGTTGCGGTCGCCGCCGCCCGTCATCTGGCGGCGGCCACGGCCGAGGTGATCGCCGTCGTGCGTCCCGGCGCCGAAAAACTCGCGATTTTGCTGAACGACGCCGGCTGCCAGGTCGTCTATGCGCCCGACGCGATGCGCGGCATGGGCGCGAGCCTGGCAGCCGGTGTTCGCACCTCGCCGGACGCGCCCGGCTGGCTGGTCGCGCTCGGCGACATGCCGTGGATCGCGGCATCCACCTACGAAGCGGTCACACGCGCCCTCGACGCCGACGATGCATCGATCGTCGCCCCCGTGCACCGCGGCGTGCGCGGCCATCCGGTCGGCTTTGCCGCGCACCACTACGAGGCGCTCGCCGCGCTGGACGGCGATACGGGCGCCCGCGCGCTGTTCGCCAGCGCGCCGGTGAACCTGCTCGAGGTCGACGATCCCGGCATCCTGCGCGACGTCGATACGCCCGCCGATCTGCGCTGACCGCGGCGCGCGCCGGCCGCACCCCGCATCGTGGCGCTGTTTGCGCGCGATCCGGCGCGATACCTGCAGCGGCTCGCCTGTCGCGGGCAATCCGCATGCCGCCGCGAGAATCCTCCGGCAAACAGCCGCCCGATTGCCTATAACGGAGACGAGACGCGCCCGCCGCGCCACCGCCGTCACGCCCTGCGCGAGTTCCCCATGGACCACACGACCCCGATGCCCGAGCCCCCGGCCGACCCGAACCGCGATCCGGAAGACGATCCGCTGTCACCGCCGCCACCGGGGCATCCTCACGACAATCCGCAGCAACCCAACGGACCGCCAAGCAAGGATCCTGTCTAGCCGGCATCCGCCCGCGCCATCAGGCCTGCTCCGGCACTCGCCCTGACAAACGACACGGCCGCTGCCGCGGCTACGCCGCCGCGCCTTCCCGCGCTACGCGCACCTCGTACGTCTTGAGGTGGTTGTACGCGATCCGCAGCAGCGACAGCGCATCCGCCGCCTGCGGGTCGCGGCGCGCGAGCAGGTCGCCGATCACGTGATCGGCTTCGACCCGCGCGCGATTTTCGACGTCGCGCAGCATCGACGCGGTCAGCGGCGACGGCGTCAGCACCATCCGTTGCATCCGCTCGACCGCGGCGGGATCGGGCCGGTAACCGTTGTGCGCGGCGATCGCGCTGCATTCGTCGAGCATCGTCTCGAGCAGGCGGCGGCCGTCCGGCGCGGCCAGAATGTCGCCGATCGAACCGCGAAACAGCGACGTGCTCGCCGCGAGCGTCGCGAGGAACACCCACTTGTCCCACATCCGCGCGGCGATGTCGTCGCTGAGCGTCGCATCGAAGCCCGCGCCGCCGAGCTCGTCGGCCACCGCGCGCACGCGCGCCGATTCGCCGCCGGCGAGTTCGCCGAACGACAGCCCTGCCGTGTCGTTCAGGTGCACGACCCGCTGTTCGCGATCGAGCGTCGCCGCGATCACGCACAGGCCGCCGAGCACCTGCGCGGCACCGAACCGTTCGCGCAGCACGTCGAGATGGCGCATCCCGTTGAGCATCGGCAGGATCAGCGTCGACGGCCCGACGAATGGCGCGAACGATGCAATCGCATCGTCGAGGCTGTAGGCCTTGCAGCTCAGCAGCACCAGGTCGAACGGCCCGGCCGTGTCGCTCGCGCGCACCGTCTGCACGTTCGCGAGCGTCAGGTCGCCGCGCGGGCTGCGAATCAGGAGCCCGTCGCGCGCGAGCGCGGCCGCGCGGCCGTCGCGCACCAGGAACGTCACGTCGCGCCCCGCCGCCGCGAGCCGGCCGCCGAAGTATCCGCCGACCGCGCCGGCCCCCACCACCAGAATTCGCATCGTTGCCTCCTTTCAGGTTCGTTCGCCGCCGTGCGCCCGACCGTCGGGCACGGCGCGCCATCGCCCGACAGTATAGCGACGCCGAATATGTATATGCATAGATGCCCGCACCGCGCTCACCGGTATCGGGCCGCTGCCGTTTCTAAGGGATTTCCCGCCTACGGCAACGTTCGTTGCATGCCGTCAACGAGTTATCCCGTCACGCCGTTCCGGCGCGCCTGTTCGACCGACCGACCTCACTACCCATGCGCACCCTTTCCCTGAATCAGAAACTCGCCTCGATGATCGTCATTCTGTGGCTCGGTCTACTCGTGATCGCCGGCATCGGCGCGTGGCAGACGCGCGCGTCGATGATCACGGACCGCCGCGATCAGCTTGCGTCGCTGGTCGCGCAAGCGACGAACGTCGCCGACCACTACTACAAGCTGTCGCAACAGAATGCATTGCCGGAGGCCGACGCGAAGCAGAAGGCGCTCGAGGCGATCGCCGCGATGCGCTACGGCACCGACGGCTACATCTCGATCAACGATTCGAAGCCGGTGATCGTGATGCATCCGATCAAGAGCGAGCTCAACGGCAAGGACGTGTCGAATTTCGCGGATCCGAGCGGCAAGCATCTGTTCGTCGAGATCGTGAAGGCCGGCAACATGGAAGGCGGCAAGGGTTTCGTCGAGTATCTGTGGCCGAAGCCGGGTGCCGACAAGCCGCAGGGCAAGACCAGTGCGGTGCAGCGCTTCGCGCCGTGGGACTGGTATCTCGTGACGGGCATGTACATGGACGACGTGCGGTCGGCCGTGCTCGCGAGCGTCGGCCGCTGGCTCGCGATGACGGCCGTGCTCGGCGCGATCGCGACCGCCGTGATGGTGCTCGTGCTGAAAAGCGTGCGCGCGAACCTCGGCGGCGAACTCGAAGTGGCGCTCGACGCCGCGCGGCGCATCGCGCAGGGCGACCTGACCGCACGCGTGAACGTCAAGCATGACGACCGCGGCAGCCTGCTGCATGCGCTGCACACGATGCAGAGCGGACTGATCGACATGGTGTCGCGCGTGCGGATGGGCACGGAGAACATCAACGTCGGCGCGAGCGAGATCGCGTCGGGCAACACCGACCTGTCGCAGCGCACCGAAGAACAGGCGGCCGCGCTCGTGCAGACCGCGTCGAGCATGGATCAGATGACCGCGAACGTGAAGCAGAACGCGGACAGCGCCGCGCAGGCCGCCACGCTCGCCGGTCAGGCCGCGCAAGTCGCGACGCGCGGCAGCGAGGTGGTCGACGATGTCGTGCGCACGATGAACGAGATCACCGACCGCTCGCACAAGATCGGCGACATCATCGGCGTGATCGACGGAATCGCGTTCCAGACCAACATCCTCGCGCTGAACGCGGCCGTCGAAGCGGCGCGCGCGGGCGAACAGGGCCGCGGCTTCGCGGTGGTCGCGGCCGAGGTGCGCTCGCTCGCGCAACGCTCGGCCACGGCAGCGAAGGAGATCAAGTCGCTCATCGAGTCATCGAACGAAACCGTCGAGCACGGCGCGACGCTCGTCACGAACGCGGGCGAGACGATGGCCGAGATCGTGCAGTCGGTGCGGCGCGTGAACGAGATCCTCGACGAGATCAGTCATGCATCGCGCGAGCAGAGCGCGGGCATCGAGCAGGTCAACCGTGCGGTAGGCGAGATGGATCAGGTCACGCAGCAGAACGCGGCACTCGTCGAGGAAGCCGCGGCGGCCGCGCATTCGCTGCGCGACCAGGCCGAAGCGCTGCGCGACGCCGTTACGCGGTTCGCGTTGCCGGCTTGACGGCCGGGGTCCTGCCCCGCCCTTCCGCGCGTGTCGCGCCGGAGGGCGGGAGTGGCGTGTACCTCAACACGGCCAACCGCTGAATCCGCTTCCGTTCGGCGTCGCGGTTGGCGGCATCTCGAAGCCAGACCCGTTGGAACTGTCGACCGGTCATGTGTCCAGTCGATCGCGTTCCGACACGTCGCGAATCCGCAAGCAAAGCAATCACGCCACAGCGCTGCCTTACGTCACCACGAATAGCCCTGTATGCCGTAATCGGTGTCGTGTCGACGTCCCCACCAAGGGAGGTACGCGTTGTTTCCACCGCGTGCGCGGAACCAGTCTTGGTCCGGATCGATCGGAGTGAGCTTCGACGGTGGTCTGACGACGACGGCGACGGGGTGCTCGGGGTCGGTCGTGCCGGCGACCAAGGCGTTGCCGCCGAAGTGGTTGATCCGGCCGATTGCGAGTGCGACATCGGTCAATGCGCTGCCGGTTCC
>NZ_QTQM01000048.1:0-61288 GCF_003854225.1 Burkholderia sp. Bp8986
GGCGGCGCGCGGTACAGCGGCCGATTGGTCGGATTGATGCCTTGCACGGTCATCCAGCCCATCGTTCGATCATCCAGCCCGCCGTGCCAAAGATCGGGCAGACTGGCACAGCCGTTCGTGAACGGGCCGCCGCCCCAATAGTCTTTTTCGTTGAGAAAGATCTTGTCGCCGTACTCCTTCAATTCCGCAGCTGTCGCGCGATAGCCCCAGCGGAAATGAATGACGGGCGAGAACGACGGCTCGGGCTTGATGTAGTTTCCGGACCAGAGCTTCGGATTGAGAAACCCATCCGGCGTCACACTCTCCGTGTACTTCGCGGGCGTCAGTTGTCCGGCATCGATACCGTGATACATCATCTGATCGTCCAGACGTCCGAGCCTGCGATTCAGGCCTTTGCACAGCCCTTCCTCCGACGCCTCGAACCATTCGCCTTCGGAATTCACCCCATGCACGAAGATCACGATACCGGGCAAGGGCAATTGCTTGATGCAGATGAGCGGCGTGTTCTTCGCAAACATCGTCACGCCTTCGCCCCGGCCGACGACGATCGGCGGCGGTGCCGGCCGCGACACAGCTACGTCGTCAGCATTAACTTTCGCCGCAGGTTGGTCGCGATGAGCAGTCGCCATCAGCGGCGGGTCAAGAAATGAATCAGTCATGCAGTTTCCTTCGCGATCCTATGTATTGTTTTTGATGAACTGCACCGCCAGTCTCTCGAACTGGTCAGCATCGACAGCCGGAAGTTGGCCGGCCGCATCGCTCGACAAGTTCGATAGCGGTCCGGACGGCCTTTTGATCTCGCCCTCGAATCCCGCAGCCGCGTTGCCGTCGGTGGATCGGACCAGCTTCGGTACTCGGCCAAGCGTGTCCTGACCAAACTTCGGCATATCCGCACTCATGCTCGCAGGCCCGTCCCACACATGCCCCGCCGACTTCACCGTGAATGTCCCCGGACATCCCAGTTCGATATCCCCGCCGCGCAGCTTGAGATACGCGCCACCGGACGTGACGAACACGACTTCATCGCTCGCCGTGCCGACGAGGTTTCCGCCACTGGCCGTCAACTGAAGGTTCTTCGCCGAATCGACTTGCGTATCGTCGTGCTGCGATTGAATCGTGACCTTCCCTCGATTCGCGATCGCCGACACGCCGTCGCTGTGCGCGAACATCGCGACGCCACGACCGGCATGCAGCTTGATGCGCTCGCCGCTGCTGACCTGAACGTGTTGCTGCGCGATCTGATCGATGTTCTCGCCCGCATACATGACGTGCGTTCTGGGCGTGACGTTGAGCGACCCCGACTGCGCGCCGAACGCGATCAACGCGGGCGCATCGCCGGTCGCACCGGGCCGCGCACCGTCAGGCGTCCAGTTGCGGAACGCATCGGCGACGTTGCCCTGACCGGCGGTATCGGCCGACTGTCCGCCATGCTCGCCGGCATAGTCGCCGAGCGATTTGAACAGCGCCGTGCATTCGTCGAGCAGCCGAATCAGTTCGTCTCGATCGAGCTGACCGCCGGTGGCCCGTGTGCGCGCATAGGTCGACAACAGGATGCCCTGCGCCGCGCGCAGAGCCGCGGCGGCGTCGGTGCGCAGCTCGGCACCTTCGCCGCGATCTTTCCCGTGTCCGCTTTCGCGCGGCTGCGTCAGATAGCCGAGATTCAGTTGGGTATGCGCATGTTCGCTCGCCAGCTGCGCCGAGATTTGCGACGGCGTATCGTCGAGACGAAGCTGGTTGTATCGCCGGCCGTTGATTTCCTTGGTCTTGATGCCCGACAGGAAGCGGTTGCCGGGGAGCGCGCCCGTATGGGTGAACGTCACGGGCGGGTTCGCGCCGTTGCTCAGCACGCCGATGATGACGAGCCGGTCCGGATCGCCGGACAGACATCCCAGCAGCACTTCCATGCCGACGCGCGGCAGGAAGAGCGCGCCGAAGTTGCCGCCGGCGAGGCTTGTACCGACGCGAATCGGCGCACTGTCGCCGGCCCGGCCGTTCGTTCCGGCGCCTTGCGCGTGCGCGTGATCGGCCGGATCGTGCCCGTGGATCAGCACGCGCACGCGGCCGGCCCCGTCGCAAAACACTTCCTCGCCCTGCGCGCCGACGATCGTGCCGGTCAGCAGGTGCACCGGCGGTACGTCGACCTTCGGATCATAGGCGGGCTTGAGCGGCACGCCGCGGCGCACGCACGTGAAACGGTTTTCATAGCGCGTGTCGGTTTGCTCCGGCAGATCGACAGGTGCCGGCGCAGCCGTTTGCGCGAGGTTCCGGCTCGCCGCGAACAATGTGTGCGCGCGGCCCGCGAGCGGCTTCGGCAGGTTGTTCCAGATATCGTGCCGAACCGACGTGACGACGAACTGGCGACGATCGGCCGGCCGCATGTCCAGCTCCGGGTCGCCCGTCAGCGTGAACCAGTGGCCGACGGGCAGGTCGCGTACGCTGCTGATTCCGTCGTAACGCTCGGCTTCGAACTGATGCGCCAGTATCCGGTCGCGCGTGATGCGATCGTGATCGCGCCATGAGTCGCCGACGTGCGGGATGTCGATCGCGACGTCCGTCAGCAGGCGCGCAAGGTCGTTCCCGGCTTCGCCCTGGTCAAGGTCCGTGACAGCGGTGGAGTCATCTGCACGGGCTGGCTTGTAGTCCCAGGACGCGCGGCGGACCTGGCCGGGAGACACGCTCTGGCAGTGCGCAAAAAGCGTCACCGTGTCGCGTTGTTCGGTTCCGGCGTCGCGCGGGTGAAGCCGCAGCGTACCGGCCGGCGCTTCCTTCAGGCGATGCGGGTCGTCGCAGAACACGAGCGTATGAATCGGCCACGCGTCGTTCATGCCGCGCGCGCCTCCGGCCGGCTCGGCCTTCGCGAAGACCGTGATGCCTTCCCGGCGCAGCAGACGCCGGATGAAACGAGCGTCCGACTCGTTGACCTGCCGCGTGAGTTCGCGCACCGGATAGCGATCGGCCTGCAAGCCGGACAGGTCGAAATCGAATGCGCGCGCGAGTGCGTGGCTGCGCAGTTTCCACTCGTTCATCAGCGTCGCGAGAATCTCCGTCACGTGGCGCGATCGGAATACGCGGGCGTTGGTGCGACGGTCCATCAACGACAGCGCGTCACACACGTGCAATTGATAGACGGTCAGTTCGCCGTCGGATTGACCGGTTCGCACTTCACGCACGATCGCATTGATCGCGCGCGTACTGCCGCGGTCCGTCGTCAGCCGGACCGATACGGGCAGGCCGAGAAACAGCGTCGGCGACAGATGATCGTGGCTCGACACGCAGGTCAGCTCGCCGTCGATGCCGGACATCAGGCCTTCGCGGATATCGGCGTGATGGAGCGCAAGCAAGTGGCCGACCGCGCGCTGCGCCCGGCCGAAATGGAGATCGACGGGTCGCGAGTTCCCGTCGGTCAGACTGGACGCAAATTCCCGAAATGTTCTTGCTATCGACATCGCCATAATCTCATTGCTTTTTTATTGATTAGGATTTGTTTGAAATGTGGTCCTGTTTGAATTGAAAAAATCGGATCGAAAATTCGCGTCGAGAATATCAAGCTTGTCGGTCTCGATAAATGTATTTTTGTTTTTGTCTGGCTGGATGATTGGTTTGAAACGGTATTTTTCTTTTTCGGCGATTCGGATGATTTTGAAAGGTCTCTTATTGATCGGTAAAAAGGGCGGGCGCAAGGTGGTTCTGTCAGATTGTGTGGTTGTCGTGCAGGTCTTTTTATTTAAATAAAATCGATTTATGGATTTCGAAGATAGGATCCGTCTGATATCGAAGAAAATGGCGGCGTATTGCGCTGACGAAAAACGTGTGGACGGATTGCTTCGTGCCTGCTCGGAGCGCATCTGCCGGTTGCCGGTCTCGTCATTCGCCGCATCCTGATCGGCGCGCGGCCGGGCGGCGCGCCGAACCGCGTTCATCGGCCGCGCAAGCGGCGTCGCGTGCGGGCCTCGCTGATGTCTATGAGGGATTCCCCCGTAACCGAGGAAGGAGCGCTGCTTCAACGCTGCCGCCGTTCGCACAGCGCTTCTCCATCGACCTTTCCCGCCTGCCGCACCCGATTATTTGCGTTTCGCGAATGGCGCGTTCGCCGGTTGTTCCATACCCGATCCGCCTGCGCGCACCTATCGTTCGGGCGTCGGCTGATTGAATTCGACGCCTGCAACCGGAACGAAGCCGGACAGGCGGCCGCCACTTCCTCGCGACTCACGTCGCGTCGCACACCCAAGACAACGGACCTGGCCGATGCGCGGACGCCCCGGCGCGCGCAAGCGGACCAATCCACGGAGACAGACATGAAAGCAAACGAGTGGGATACCTCCTATGAGTGGAAGGCGGTGACGCTGCTGGCGCTCGGCTTCGGCCTGGTCGGCCTCGACCGCTGGCTCATCGCGCCGCTGTTCCCTTCGATCATGAAGGACCTGCACCTGAGCGCGCAGGACGTCGGCAACTGCATCGGCGTGCTCGGCCTGTCGTGGGGCATCTTCGCGGCGCTGATGGGCGGCATCTCCGACAAGGTCGGCCGCCGCAAGGTCCTGATCCCCGCCATCATCGCGTTCTCGCTGCTGTCCGGCTTCTCGGGCCTCGCGGGCGGCTTGCTCGGCCTGATCGCGATCCGCGGGCTGATGGGCGTCGCCGAAGGCTCGTTCTGCCCGACCAGCTTCGCGGCCACCGCCGACGCGTCGCACCCGCGGCGGCGCGGCCTGAACCTCGGGCTGCAGCAAAGCGGCTTCGCGCTATTCGGGCTGGCGCTGTCGCCGATCATCGCGACCCAACTGCTCAACGTCGTGTCGTGGCGCTGGGTGTTCGCGCTCGTGGCCATTCCCGGGCTGATCCTCGGCGCGATCATGTTCTTCGTGATCCGCGAACCGAAGCGCGCGAAGGAGGTCGTGTCGGAGCACGCGCCGGCGTCGCTCGGCCATGTGCTCAAGAGCCGCAACATCCTCGTCGCGATGGCCGCCCTGTGTTGCGCGATGACCGGCGTGTTCGTGCTCGGCGCGCTGCTGCCGCTGTACCTGACGGATTACCTTGCGCTCGGCACGCAGAAGATGGGCCTCGTGGTGTCGGCGATCGGCTTCGGCGGCTTTCTCGGGCAGTTCGGGCTGCCGGGGCTGTCCGACGTGGTGGGCCGCCGCCTCGCGAGCATCGCGGGCTTCGCCGGCACGGCGGTGATGCTCTACATCTTCCGCGGCCTCGGCCCGCAACCGGTCGTGCTGTTCGTTGTCCTGTTCGTCGCGTCGTTCTTCACGCTCGGGCTGGTGTCGCTGCTGTCGGGCCCCGTCGCGACCGAAGCCGCGCCCGTCGGCCTCGTGTCGACGTCGATCGGCGTGGTGGTCGGTTGCGGCGAGATCTTCGGCGGCGGCATCGCGCCGGCGATGGGCGGCTACGTCGCCGCGCACTTCGGGATCCAGAACATTCTGTGGCTGCCGATGGGGGCGGTGCTGCTCGGCATCGTGGTCAGCATGCTGCTGCGGGAGACGGCCCCGGCCGTGTTGCAGCGCCGCGTAGGCGTGCAGCCGGAGCTGTCGGCGGGCAAGCAGCCGTAACGTGCCCCGCGGTCATGCGCGCAGCCGGCGGGATTGACACCCGTCAGGTGACAGTGTGACGCGTTCGGCGTGACCCACCCGGCCGGCAGGTGCGGTTAGACTGCCGGTTTGGCTTTCGGGAAAGGTGCGGCATGGACCGGTTTCTGAGCATCGAGGCGTTCGTCAGGGTCGCGGAGGCGAGCAGCTTCGCGGAAGCGGCGCGGCAGCTTGGGGTCACCAGTTCGGTCGTGACGAACCGCATCCAGCAACTGGAGAAGTTCGTCAACGCGCCGCTGTTCCATCGCAGCACGCGCCACGTGCGGCTGTCCGAAGTGGGCGAGACCTTCTACCGCGAATGCGCGGAAGTCGTGGGGCGCGTCAACGAGCTGACCGACCAGATGCGCGAGCTGCGCGCGACGCCGACCGGGCGGCTGCGCATCCAGATGCTGCCCGGCTTCGCGCTCGATCACTTCGGCGTGCCGCTCGCCGAATTCAATCGCCGCTATCCGGGCATCCAGCTCGACATCATCGTCAATGACCGTGTCGTGGACCCTGTCGAAGAAGGGTTCGACATCGCGTTCCAGATCTTTCCGCCGATATCCGAGTCGCTGATCGAGCGGCGCCTGTTCGTGGTCCGACGCCTGTTCTGCGCGTCGCCGGCCTACCTCGACGCGCATGGTGCGCCACAACATCCGCGCGAATTGCTGCAGCACACCACGGCGCTGTATTCGGGTTATCCATCACGCAACCGCTGGACGCTGACACGCGGCGACGAGGTCGTCGAAATGGAGCTGCCGGGCATGATCCGGTCGAACTCCGTGCACCTGCTGCGCGAGTACGCGCTGACGGGCGGCGGCGTCGTGTGCCTGCCCACGCTGGTCGCGAGCGACGCGCTCGTCGCGGGCCGGCTGGTGCCCATCCTCACCGACTTCCAGATCGCGCCGCTGAGCTTCGCCGCCGTTTATCCCGCAACGCAGCGACAGGCGTTGAAGGTGAAGGCGCTGGTCGAATTCCTCGTCGAATACATCGGCGACGAGTCGCCGTGGGATCGCCCGCTGCTGGAGCGCGGCTGGGTTCGTTGAGCGAAGCGATTATTCGCGAAACGCAAATGCCGTAGTCGCGCTCCGTTACCTTGTTGACGGGCGTCGTCGCCCCTAAAGTTGAATCCAACAAGCGGTTCAACTCAGGAGACAGCAATGACCGACACGGCATTCCACACCGTCTTTGGCTCGCTCGACGGCTACACGAAGGGCGAGATCGAAATCACCAGCGGCAGCGCAAAACACTACGCGTTCTCGAACGTCTTCGAGATCGCATCGAAGTCGGCCCCCTACGAAAAGGTCGTCGCCGGCAAGAACCTCGAATACGTGATCGAAGTGCTGCGCACCGAAGGCCAGTCGCCGTGGTTCGCGTGCGCGCACGACGAGTTCGCGATCCAGATGGACGGCGAAGTCCGCATCGACTTCATCAAGCTCGACAACCCGCCCGCCACCGGCCGCGGCACCGTGAACGCCGGCACGCAGCCGGCGGGCCGCGAGATGGGCTACGTCGTGCTGCGCAAGGGCCACCAGGCACTGCTGCCGGCCGGCTGCGCGTATCGCTTCACCGCCAGCAAGCCGGGCGTCGCGCTCGTGCAGACCGTGCTCGGCGAGCTGTCCGTCGAGAAGTGGGCCGACATCTGCCTGCACTGATCGATTCGATCGCGAAGATTCAACTATTCCAGGAGACACGTTATGGCCACCCTCGAGACCCTCGATCTTTCCGCAGGCTTCGGCGCCGATCTGGTGCAGGCCACGCAAGCCGATGCCGTCACCGGTTACCGCCGCTTCCACCTCGGTGAATTCGCGTTCCAGCGCGACGAGTATTTCGTGAAAATCAGCTGGCCGGCGAAAGGCCAGACCCGCACGCACGCGATCCCCGCGGACGCATTCCTGCGCGCGATGATGCGCGACGTCGCGTGGGGCTTCTTCTACGGCTGGGTGAATTTCGATCACGTGTTCGGCACGCGCAATCACTACGGCAAGGTCGACGTCTATGCGGGCACGTTCAACGGTATCCTGAAGGAAGCCGGCGTCGACTACACCGAGACGTTCGAAACGCCGACGATCATGGCGACCTTCAAGGCGATGCTGCACGACTGGACCAACGAAGGCTTCGATCCGTTCGCGGCGCCGGAGGAAACCGGCACGGCGTTCGGGCGCAAGCACGGCGAGAACGGCTCCGCGATCGAACGCACGCGGATCGCGACGCGCCGCATGCCGGGCCTCGAAGGCGACTCGCCGCTGCGCGACGATCTGCCGGTCAACCGCGCGTTTCTCGACGTCGCTCAGGACGAGCCGGAAGTGCACGTGAAACCGGGCTTCGAAGGCGAGCTGCACGCGTTCAACCTGTTCAAGTATCTGTCGCGTTCGGACGTGACGTGGAATCCGTCGGTGACCTCCGTGTGCGGGCGCAGCCTGTTCTGCCCGACCACCGAGGAATTCATCCTGCCGGTATTCCACGGCAACGACCGCGTCGAATGGTTCCTGCAACTGTCCGACGAAATCGTGTGGGACATCGGCGACAAGAACACCGGCGCACCGCGCGCGCGCGTCACGATGCGGGCCGGCGACATCTGCGCGATGCCTGCCGACATCCGGCACCAGGGCTACTCGACGAAGCGCTCGATGCTGCTGGTCTGGGAAAACGCGACGCCGAACCTTCCGCAGCGATACGAGAGCGGCGAGCTGGCGCCGTATCCGATCGAGTTCTGAGCCGCGCCGGCTCGCACAAGCACACCATCGAGGACGATTCATGCAAACCCAACTCTTCATCGACGGCCGTTTCGTCGACGCCGTCGAGCGCGGCACGATCGACGTGCTCAATCCGCACGACGGCTCGCTGATCGCGAAGATCGCCGCCGCCACCGCGGCGGACGTGGACCTCGCGGTCGAAGCCGCGACCCGCGCATTCCCGAAGTGGTCGGCGATGCCGGCGGCCGAGCGCGGCCGGCTGCTGCTGCGCCTCGCCGACGCGATCGAAGCCAACGCGGAGGAACTCGCGCAGCTCGAATCGCTGGACACCGGCCACCCGATCCGCGATTCGCGCGCGCTCGACGTGCCGCGCACGGCCGGCTGCTTCCGCTACTTCGGCGGCATGGCCGACAAGCTGCAGGGCTCGGTGATTCCGGTCGAAACCGGCTTCCTGAACTATGTGCAGCGCGCGCCGATCGGCGTCGTCGGCCAGATCGTGCCGTGGAATTTCCCGCTGATGTTCACGAGCTGGAAGATGGGCCCGGCGCTGGCGGCAGGCAACACCGTCGTGCTCAAGCCGTCGGAGATCACGCCGCTGTCGACGCTGCGCATCGTCGAACTGATGGCCGAAGTCGGGTTTCCCGAAGGCGTCGTCAATATCGTTCCCGGCTACGGTCATACGGCCGGCCAGCGTCTCGCCGAACACCCCGGTGTCGGGAAGATCGCGTTCACCGGTTCGACGGCGACGGGCCGCCGGATCGTCGAGGCGTCGCAGGGCAACCTGAAGCGCGTGCAGCTGGAACTCGGCGGCAAGGGCGCGAACATCGTGTTCGACGACGCCAACCTCGACGCCGCCATCAACGGCGCCGCGTGGGCGATCTTCCACAACCAGGGGCAGGCGTGCATCGCCGGTTCGCGGCTCGTGCTGCATGAGCGCATCGCCGACGAATTCCTCGAGCGCTTCGTGTCGCTGGCGTCGTCGATCCGCGTCGGCAACCCGCTGGACCCGGACACCGAGATGGGCCCGCTGACGTCGAAGCAGCACCTCGACCGCGTGCTGTCGTTCGTCGACGTCGCGCGCGAGCAGGGCGGCCGCGTGCTCGCAGGCGGCAGCGTGCCGCAGGACGCGGCACTCGCGAACGGCTACTACGTGCGCCCGACCGTCATCGAGGCGAAGAGCGCCGCCGACCGCGTCGCGCAGGAGGAAGTGTTCGGCCCGTTCGTCACCGTGCTGCGCTTCGGCAGCGACGAGGAAGCGCTGGCGATCGCCAACGCGACCGAATACGGGCTCGGCAGCGGCCTCTGGACCAACGATCTCTCCCGCGCGCACAGGATGGCGTCGCGGATCGACGCGGGCATGTGCTGGATCAACTGCTACAAGCGCGTCAATCCGGGCAGCCCGTTCGGCGGCATCGGCAAGTCGGGCTACGGCCGCGAGATGGGTTTCGAGGCGATGCACGACTACACGGAGGCGCGCTCGGTGTGGGTCAACGTCGACGGCAAGGTGCCGCCGCACTTCAAGCGCTGAGGCCGAGATGGAGCGCTTCGTCTATCAGGGAACGCCGTCCCGCGTCGTGTTCGAATGGGGCGCGCTCGAACGGCTGCCGGACGAGTTGTCCGCGCTCGGCGCGCAGCGGGCGCTGATTCTGTCGACGCCCGAGCAGCAGCCGCTCGCCGAACGCGTCCGGGCCGTGCTCGGCGAGCGCGCGGCTGGCGTGTGCGCGCAGGCCGTGATGCACGTGCCGGTCGAGGTGGCGCGGGCCGCGCGCGAGATGGCCGCCGAGCTGGGCGCGGACTGCTGCATCGCGATCGGCGGCGGCTCGACGATCGGCCTTGGCAAGGCGATCGCGCTCGAGTCGTCGCTGCCGATCCTCGCCGTGCCGACGACTTACGCGGGCTCGGAGATGACGCCGATTTTCGGGCTCACGGAAGGCCGGCTCAAGCGCACCGGACGCGATGCGCGCGTGTTGCCGCGTACGGTGCTGTATGACCCGTCCCTGACGCTGTCGCTGCCGCCGGGGATTTCCGCGGCGTCGGGCGTCAATGCGATGGCGCATGCGGTCGAGGCGCTCTACGCTGAAGATGCGAACCCGGTGATCAGCCTGATGGCCGAGGAGTCGATTCGTGCGCTCGGCGAAGCGCTGCCGGCGATCGTGCGCGCGCCTGACGATCGCGAGATGCGCAGCCGCGCGCTGTACGGCGCATGGCTCGCCGGAACGTGCCTGGGTGCGGTCGGCATGGCGCTGCATCACAAGCTCTGTCATACGCTCGGCGGCACCTTCAACCTGCCGCACGCACAGACGCACGCCGCGATGCTGCCGCATACCGCGCACTACAACCATGCGGCGGCGCCCGACGCGCTGCGCCGCGTCGCGCGGGCGCTGGGCGGCACCGACGCGGCCGACGCCGGCCCGTTGCTGTTCCGGTTGAACCGGCAACTGGGCTTGTCGGCGGCGCTGGCCGACATCGGAATGCCGGAAGCGGGCCTCGACGAAGCCGCCGACCTCGCGTGCCGGAACCCGTACGCGAATCCGCGGCCGATCGAGCGCGCGCCGATCCGCGAGTTGCTTCAGCATGCGTGGGAAGGGCGCGAGCCGCAGTGAGCGGCCGGCTGCATACAAAGGAGACGAACGTGACGAATGATCATCATGATGACGGCGACACGCGGTTGACCGAGCAGGTCGTCGCCAGCTTCGACGGTACGCCGAACCCGCGCTTGCGCGTGCTGATGCAGAGCCTCGTGCGGCACCTGCATGCGTTCGTCCGCGAAACGGAGCTGACCGAGGCCGAGTGGATGGCCGCGATTCGCTTCCTGACCGAAACCGGGCAGATGTGCGACGACGTGGTGCGCCAGGAATTCATCCTGCTGTCGGACACGCTCGGCGTGTCGATGCTGGTCGATGCGATCAACCATCGCTTCGCCACCGGCGCGACGGAAACGACCGTGTTCGGCCCGTTCTACATCGAGGGCATGCCCGAGCGCGCGTATGGCGAGAACATGGCGTTCACGCCCGGCACGCCGGTCGTCGTGCATGGCCGCGTGCTCACTACCGACGGCGCGCCGGTTCAGGGCGCCGTGCTCGACGTCTGGCAGACCGCCGAGAACGGCATGTATTCCGGGCAGGATACGGCGCAGCCGCACGGCAACCTGCGCGGCCGCTACCGGACCGATGCCGAAGGTCGTTACGCGATCACGACGATCCTGCCGGTCAGCTATCCGATTCCGACCGACGGCCCGGTCGGGAAGATGCTCGATGCGACCGGCCGCCATCCGTGGCGGCCCGCGCACCTGCATTTCATGATCGACGCGCCGGGTTATCGCAAGCTCGTCACGCATCTGTTCGACGAGAATGACGCGTATCTGCAGTCGGATGCCGTCTTCGGCGTGAAGCCGTCGCTGATGGTCGCCTATCGCCCGCGTGCGGCGGGTGACGAGCTCGCGCGCCGGGTCGGCTTGAGCGGCCCGTATCGCGAGGCGACGTACGACTTCGTGCTCGACCGGAGCTGACCGACATGGCGCGATTCTTTGCGGTGTTTGCGACGGACCAGCCCGGGATGCGCGAGGTGCGCGACCGCGTGCGGGCGACGCATCGGACCTACCTACGTTCCGCCGCGCAGCACGGCGTGTATGTGCGGCTCGGCGGGCCGACGCTCGATCCGCAGGGCGATGCGATGAACGGCACGCTGCTCGTCGTCGAGGCGGACGACATCGATGCGGTGATGCAGTTCGTCGGAAACGATCCGTATGTGAAGGAAGGGCTGTTCTCGCGGGTCGAGGTGCGTCCGTGGGACTGGAGCCTCGGCAATCCCGAGCGGAGAGCGTGAGTCATGGGTGCCACGCAACTCTGTCGCTTCGCCGATGTGCCGGATGGTGGCGCGCGGGTCGTCGATGAGGCGCGCATCGGACGTCCCGTCATCGTCGTGCGGCGCGGGGAGCAGGTGTGGGCTTACGTGAATCGTTGCCCGCATTTCTCGGTTCCGCTCGATTTCGTGCCGGGCAGCGTTTCCTGTTATCGATCCCAGGTGCTGATGTGCGCGCATCACAGTGCGCTGTTCCGGTTCGACGACGGTGTGTGTATCGACGGGCCGTGCTCGGGTGCCGGGCTGGAAGCCGTGGCCGTCGAGGTGGATGCGGCGGCGTGGGTGATTTGCCGGAGCGCCTGAATCGGCGGACGGGCCGATTGCACCAGGCTGGATGAAATCGGAAGTGCGCGGGATTTCATTCGTTTCAGTCAATAAGTAAAGCTAAGTAAATCTCATTATGCCGGACCGGATGCAAGCCTGATCCGGCGGGAAGGTGTTGTTTCACGAAGCATGAGCGGATCGTTCGCGACGTGGCGGGCGACCGGCTCGAATTTCAAAAAAAGACGGAGACGCAATGAAGCTCAGGTTTGGAGTATTCGCGATGCTGGCCATCGCGCAGGGTGCGTACGCACAGAGCAGCGTGACCATGTTCGGTTTGATCGACAGCGGCATCTCGTACGTCAGCAACGAGGGCGGCGGGAAGAACGTCAAGTTCGACGACGGCATCTTCACGCCGAACCTGTTCGGCTTTCGCGGCACGGAAGATCTCAGCGGTGGATATCACGCGACGTTCGCGCTCGTGAACCAGTTCTCGATGGCGAACGGGAGCATCATCGGGACCGGGATCTTCGGACGTAATGCATACGTGGGCATCGAGAGCGACCGGTTCGGCAGCGTCAGGCTCGGGAATCAGTACGACTTCATGGTCGATTCGCTGTTTGCGAAGGGGAATGCGATCTCGATGGACATCTCGGGGCTGTACGGATTCAGGAATGGCCCGTTCCAGCGTCTCGCGCTACCCGGTAACCCGACCGGCGCGTTCGACTGGGATCGCACGGCAGGCAGCAAGCCAGTCGCGAACTCGGTCAAATACAGTTCGCCGACGATTGCAGGGTTGTCGGGCGGCGTGATGTATGCGTTCGGCGGCGTGGCCGGTTCCATCGGCGCGGACAATGCCGTGAGCGCGGGCTTGAACTACGAAGTCGGCGCGCTCGGCATCGGTGCCGCATATACGAACGAGAAGTACGGCCCGGCGCCCGGCACGCCGTCGACCAGCGTGCGCAACTGGGGTGTCGGGATGCACTACGACTTCGGTGCGGTGAGCGCGAAGGCACTCCTGACCACCGTGCACAATTCGTTCAACGACGCCGGCGTGTGGATGGCCGAGGCCGGCGGCGTGTGGCGCATCAGGCCGGACGTGTTTCTCGGCGCGAAGTACATGTACATGAAGGGCAACGAAGCCGTGAACGACAACCATGCGCATCAGGTCAGCGTCGCGCTTCAATACCTGTTCACGAAGCGGACGATGGTCTACGTGTCCGCCGATTATCAACGCGCGAACAGCGGCGCGAACGCGCAGATCAACGGCGTGCTCGATCCGAACGGGGCGTCGAGTTCAGCGAGTCAGGCGGTGGCGCGCGTCGGCCTGCATACGATGTTCTGATGGCGCGGCGGGCGGGACCGGCGTCGCGGTTCGCCCGCCAACCGGCTACCGCGCCGCTGCGGCCGCCTCCTTGGCCTTGTCCTGTTCCGCCGCCAGCGCCGCATCCGCCGCCTGCGCGCGCTGGATCGCCGGGCGCGCCAGCACGCAATCGATGTACGCGCGAATGCGCGGCGTTTCGGGTACCAGCTTGAACATCGTCGTCCAGTTCAGTGCCGAGCCCCACAGCACGTCGACCGCCGTAAAGCGCTCGCCCAGCAGGTAGGGCCCTTTCGCCAGTTGCGCATCGATCCGCATCATCACGGTATCGAAGTCGCCGTACGGCGACGTCGAGTAGGCCGCGGGCGGGCGATTCATCGAGCGGTCGACGATGGCCGGCTCGAGGCACGAACCATAGAACGTCATCCAGGTCAGATACGGCCCGCGCAGCGCATCGCCCGGCGCCGGCGACAGGCCGGCTTCCGGATACAACTCGGCCGCGTACATGTAGACGGCGGCCTGCTCGCTGACGATCACGTCGCCATGACGCAGTGCGGGAACCTTGCCCAGCGGGTTGATGCCGAGGTAGTCGGCTTCGTGATGTTTGCCGGTGGAGAGGTCGAACGCGTGCAGTTCATAGTCGGCGCTCAGTTCTTCCAGCAGCATCCGCGCGCCGGCCGAGCGGCTGCGCGGGGAGTGGAACAGGGTCAGGTGACGGTCTTGCTGCATCGCGGGCTCCGGTGTGCATTCGGGACAGGTCGACCAATATAGGACGGCCGCGCGGCTTCGTCTTGGAAAAATCCGCTGCGGCGGTGCATCATCACGCAGTCACCTCAACGGTTCGTCACCATGGCCGACTTGCGTCACGTGACCGACACGCCCAAAGGTGTCGTCGGCCCGAAAGCCTTCAATCAGCGCTTCCGCCTGAATCGCTATTACCCCTGTGCCGACCTGGCCGGGGTGCTGGATCACCACTGGATCGTCGAATGGGATCTGCGCGACCAGCCGGCGTATGTGCAGCGCACGCTGCCGTATCCGTGCGTGAATCTGGTGTTCGACCGGCGGCGGACGGGGATCTTCGGCGTGGTGTCGGGGGCGTTCGAGACGACGTTGGCCGGGGCCGGGCGGGTGATCGGCTTGCGGTTCCGGCCGGGCGCGTTTCGGGCGTTCTTCGGCAAGCCGGTGCATTTGTCGACCGACAAGGTGCTGCCGGTGTCGACGCTGCTCGATTGCGGCGACGCGCAAGCCGAAGACGCCGTGCTCGGTGCCGAGGATGACGCCGGGATGGTGGCGGTTGCCGAGGCGCTGCTGTTGCGGGTGCTGCCGCCGGCCGATCCGCAGGTCGAACGTATTCATGGCATCTTGCAGATGCTGCAGCAGGATATCGGGCTCACGCAGGTGCGCGATCTGGCTGAGCGCGCGGGGTTGAGCGAGCGCACGCTGCAGCAACTCTTTTCCGACTATGTGGGCGTGACGCCGAAGTGGGTGATCTGTCGTTATCGCCTGCATGAGGCGGCCGACAAACTCGCCGGCGGCGAGCCGGTCGATCTCGCGGAACTGGCGCAGGCGTTGGGGTATTTCGACCAGGCGCATTTCACGCGCGATTTTCGCAAGCTGGTCGGGAAGGCGCCGGCGGAGTATCGGCGGGAGGATCGGCAGGGTTGAGGTTGCGGATGAGGGGGCGTCGGCCTGCTTTCGGCTGACAATGAACCGGCGAAGGGGCGCTCAGGGCATCGGTGAATTTCAAACAATGGATGCGTTGCCTATCATTCCACCCTATAGTGCTCGTCGTTGACCGATCCGCAAGAAAATCAGGAGCCTTCGTGTTTCATCGGAAATCCAAGTTGGGGCGTTCGAGCTTCGCGTGCGTCGTCGCTTTGACGATGATCCTGGCGCCCGTCGCGGCGCATGCAGAGGCGGAGGCCGTCGACGGCACGACGCACGTCGCGCCTGCTGCCGATCACGACGCGTCGCCCGCACGACCGATCGTCGGCGACGACCCGGTTGCCATTCGGGATGCCCTGAAGAAGCTGCACATCAGCCCCGCGCCGCCTTCCTTGAGCGACCGGGTTCGCGGCCTGGTCTCCGACGCAACCGACCGGTATGCCCCGAATCCCGACCTGGCGGCCGTCGGCCTGGATCGCGACGTGACGTTCGTGGTGCCGGTGCAGTACGGGCTGAGGTACCGGTCGCAGCGGCACCTGTTGACGCTGGACATCGACCTGTTCGACGCGGAGCACGGCGACCGGACGGGCGTCCTGCTCCGGAAGGTCACGAAGGGGCCACGAGGGCGAGGGCTCGTGATCGCCCCCGAAGCGAAAGCGAAAGGGTACATCCAGCAGATCGACATCATCGAACTCGATTCCGGGCATGGGAAAAAGACCACGGTTCGCAGCCGGATGCGGATTTCGCCTGCCGTGTACGCTCAAGCGCATGGCGACTTCGCGCTCGTCTTTTCCGGGCGGCTGGTTCGGCCTTATCTGACCGAGCAAGTCGAGCATGCCGATCCGAGTATCGACGAGCCGACGGACATTACGACCCGGATCTCCAGGTTGCATATGGATATCAATGCGATCTCGCTGGTGAGTCCGTCGAGCGGGGTTGTGTTGGCGAAAAAGCTGAAGTTGTCGAAGTAGGGGTTTTCGTGCGCGGGGCGGGGATACTGACCGGCTTGCGGGGCGCACGCATGCTCAAATTTTGGCGTTGCGCAATCTCAGCGCGTTCGAGATGACCGAGGCTGAGCTCAGGCTCATCGCCAACGCCGCGATCATCGGCGACAGCAGCAGCCCCGTGAACGGGTAAAGTGCCCCGGCCGCCAACGGGACCCCGAGCGCGTTGTAAACGAACGCGAAGCCAAGATTCTGCTTCATGTTCGCGACGGTTGCCTCGGACAGCGCTCGAGCACGCGCGATACCGCGCAAGTCGCCCTTGACGAGCGTCACCTGAGCGCTGCTCATTGCCACATCCGTGCCTGTTCCCATGGCCACGCCAACATCGGCCTTGGCCAGCGCGGGGGCGTCGTTTATGCCGTCGCCAGCCATCGCGACGACATGCCGGGCTTGCTGAAGCCGTGTCACCAGATCGAGCTTGTCGGCAGGCTTCACCTCGCCATGGAATTCGTCGACGCCGAGCTTCCCGGCCACGGCCTTGGCAGTGACCACCCCGTCACCGGTCGCCATCACGACTCGGATACCGTTCTCCTTCAACGTCGAAAGCGCCTCTGGCGTGGTCGCCTTTATCGGGTCAGCGACCGCCAGCAGTCCGGCCAAACTGCCATCGACTGCCAAGTACATGACGCTCGCGCCTTGCGCACGCAGGCTATCCGCCTCCCTGGACAGCGATTCGACGGATACGGCGTCAGTCCGCATCAGCGCGGTGTTGCCAAGTGAAAGTCGCCTGCCAGCGACGACTCCTCTCACGCCGATACCCGTTGCGGATTCGAAATTTTCCGTGCGGTCCAAAGTCAGCTTCTTCTCGCGGGCTGCCGCAACGATGGCTGCAGCAAGCGGATGCTCGCTGCCTTGGTCGAGACTCGCCGCCAGACGAAGCACGTCGTCGGTCGTGTATCCGCTTGTGCCTACGGCCTGCTCGAACGCAGGACGCCCCTCGGTCAGCGTCCCCGTCTTGTCGACAATGAGCACGTCGACCTTGCGCAAATTTTCAATCGCAGCGGCATCGCGAAAGAGAATCCCGGTCGTGGCTCCTTTGCCGCTCGCGACCATGATGGACATGGGCGTCGCAAGGCCCAGCGCGCAGGGGCACGCAATGATGAGCACCGCCACCGCATTGATGAGACCGAATACCCAACTGGGCTCAGGCCCAAAGATGCCCCACACGAGGAAGGTCAGGAGAGCGATGCTGACGACCCCGACGACAAACACCCCGGCCACCTTGTCGGCCATGCGCTGCATGGGCGCACGGGAGCGCTGCGCCTGCGCGACCATCTGCACGATTTGCGACAGGACGGTCTGGGCGCCGACCTTTTCCGAGCGGATGACGAGACTGCCTGTCGCGTTCATCGTTGCGCCGATGACGTGGTCGCCAACGCGCTTCGTGACCGGAATGGGCTCGCCGGTAATCATGGACTCGTCGAGCGAACTCGTGCCGTCCGTCACCACGCCGTCCGCGGGGACTTTCTCGCCCGGCCGCACGCGAAGCAGGTCTCCCACATGAACATGGGACAACGGAATGTCTGCTTCGGAACCGTCCGGGTTGATGCGCCGCGCGGTCTTGGGTGCGAGCCCGAGGAGTGCCTTGATGGCGGCGGACGTTTGCGAGCGGGCCTTCAGTTCGAGCAACTGCCCGAGAAGCGTCAGCGAAATGATGACTGCCGCCGCCTCGAAATACACGCTGACCCGGCCGTGCGCGCTGTACGTTTCGGGAAACACGCCGGGGAAGAGGGTCGCGATGACACTGTAGATATAGGCCGCGCCTGTCCCGAGCCCGATGAGCGTCCACATGTTGGGGCTGCGGTTCATGAATGAGCGCACGCACCGCTCGAAAAACGGCAGGCCTGCCCACAGGACGACCGGCGTAGAGAGGATGAACTCAACCCAGCTTTCGGTGCCGGCGCCCATCAATCGTAGGCGATGGCCAAACATCGCCAGCACGAAAACGATGGCGGTCAGTGGCAACGTCCACCAGAAGCGGCGTCGGAAATCGACCAGTTCCGGATTCTCGCCTTCGTCGACGCTGGGCAGAATCGGTTCCAGCGTCATGCCGCACTTCGGGCATTGCCCGGGATGGTCCTGTCGAATTTCCGGGTGCATCGGGCACGTGTAAATGGTGCCCTCGGGTAGTGCTTGCGGCTGCTCGATGGTCGAAGGCTCAACGTACCTGGACGGCGCTGCCTCGAATTTCGTCAAGCAAGCCTGGCTGCAGAACGCGTACCACTTGCCATTGTGTTCGCGGCGCAAGCGTGACTCATCGGTCACCGTCATTCCGCAGACGGGGTCGCGAAGCGGATCCGTGGAGCGTACGTGTTTGTCCTGGCCATCATGGTGATGAGCAAGCTTGTCGTGTCCATGCCCGGCGAAAGGGGCGTGCTCGTCCGTCTCACGACCGTGACGTTCGTCCGATGACAAGTGCCCGGACATCCTTTGGTGATGAAGCTCGTCTTCGCCGGGTTGGCCGCTCATTTGACGCTCCTTTGCTCACCCGTTCCGTTTCCATTGAGGCTCGTCGCTCTGCGCGTTCGATATTGACGTGACGACCGTGCTGCGACGTGAGTTACCTGTATCGAGGCTAGCTGTTGCCTCGATCTTCTGATTCCCGAGACCGACACTGGCAACATGCAGTTCGGGAGAGAGGTATGGGCGTACGGAATTGCATTAGTTCGGTCCACTCAGGCGGTTGTATAACCACGCAAAGAACAGCACAACCGTGGCTGAAAGCGTCGCGCCAGTCTTGAAGGGTTTCATGGCAGCCCCTCATCCCGGAAGATTGCGATCGAGTTCGGGAGTGCCAGCTACGGGTGAGCCGCCTGAAATCAATGCACTTGAGCCGGGCGTTTCCCAAACAAGCTGGGTACGAAGCGCGGCGTGTGTGCCGCGTATTCACGCCACGCAGTGCCGAACCGCGCCTCCGAATCATGCTCCTCTTGTATGGCTAGTCGAACGTACATGAAAACGAGAATGGGGAACATGGCCAAAGTCACGAGCGTGGGCCATTGGAGCAGGAAACCCAGCATGATCACGACGAACCCGACGTACTGAGGATGCCTGATTTTCGCGTAGGGTCCGGTGGTGGCCAACGCCTTGCCACGCTGAGCTTCATACAGTACGTGCCACGCCGTGGACAGCAAGTAGAAGCCGCCCAGTATGAAGAAGAAGCTGAGGAGATGCGGAAGTCCGCCATGCGGGTCGCCGTGCCTGCCGGTCAAGGTCCACCACAGGTGCCCTGCATCGTGAGATAGCAAATTCGTGTGCGGAAATCGCGTCTGCAACCAGCCCGATAGCAAGTAGACGGTGAGCGGAAACCCGTACATTTCTGCGAATAGCGCGACGATGAAGGCCGAGAATCCACCGAACGTTCGCCAGTCCCGCTTTGTCGCTGGCTTGAAGAAGCTGAACGCGAAGATGATGAAGACGAGAGAATTGATGGCTACGAGGCTCCACAGGCCGTAACCGTCACCGATGCTGGTCATGACCGTCTCCCGAATGAGGGCGCCTGCCGGTCGTTTTCATTCCGTCGTGCCTGTGCCCGTGGTGCATGAACAGATGCATCAGCGGGCACGAGAGCAACAGCAGATATGGCAAGACGCCAAGGAAGTGGGCGCGGTGTTCGGAAAGCAGGAGGAATAGCGCTATTGCAGTGAATGCTACGAGTGCAATGGCTGACCGTGATTTCCAGAACGGCCGGGCACCATGCGAGCTGTCATCCATGGTTGTCTCCCGTTTCGCATCGTCTCACTTCTCGGCCGGATGCTCTTGCGCAGCCTGACGGTCCATCATTGCCTGCATCATCATTTGCATCATATCCATCCGCATTTCCATACTCTCGTGCCGCGACGACATCGGCATACCGGACGAGCGAGCACCCATCATCTCCATCATGCTCATGCCGTTTTGCATGACTTTCATTTGCTCGTCCATCAGGGCGGCGTGTTCTTGAGGCGTCTTCGTGTTCATCATCTTTACATGCATGGCGCGCATGGCCTGCATCTGGTCGTCCGCCTCGCGGTTTGACTTGTTCGGCGCTTTTGCGGCTGCCTTATTCGGATGATGGGCATCGTGAGCTGCATTGTCGGCAGCCACCGGCGTGCCGGCGATTGCAACGGCACTGATCATGCCGAGCGTCGCAATTGCGATTGCGAGTTTGTGCAGGAATGCCATCTTGTTCTCCAGGAGCATGGTTCTTCAGAGCCGGTCGAACCCTGAAACCACTCTATGCTGACGCTCCTTCGATGGCTTGACGTGGCTCAACGAATCACGCGCCGAATTCTTCATATGTAGCGCGGCCGTGGAGCCGACACGCGCCCGAGACGGTGCATCGCTCCGGGCGCGCTCGACAATGCAGCATTGACGTGCATCAACCCTGCGACCGCCGAGCTACTTACGATAGGCAGTGCACCGGTGAGCGGCGGAATGCCGGGAATACAAGGCAGAGGCGCGTCCATGTCGAAAAGTTCTATGGCAATGTCCGCACGGCGCCGTCTGGCCCGCGCACTTCTGACAGGCGCATTGGCGCTGAGCTTGCTGTCTCTCCCAGGGTGCGGCTATAACGCCATCCAGAGCCAGGACGAGCAGGTGAGGGCCAGCTGGTCGGAAGTTCTCAATCAGTATCAACGGCGTGCCGACCTGGTTCCCAACCTCGTCAACACAGTGAAGGGGTACGCGGACCAGGAAAAGGAAGTGCTGGTCCGTGTGACGGAGGCGCGGGCGAAAGTGGGTGAGATTCGCGCCACACCGGAACTCATTGCTGACCCGCAGGCGCTCGCAAAATTCGAAGCCGCGCAAGGACAGCTCACGTCGTCTCTATCACGGCTGCTCGTGGTTTCGGAAAACTATCCGCAATTGAAGTCGGACGCGAATTTCCGGGACCTGCAGGCGCAGCTCGAGGGTACGGAAAATCGTATCGCGGTAGCCCGAAACCGATACATTCGCTCCGTTCAGACGTACAACACGACGATACGTTCGTTCCCGAACAATTTGACTGCAAAGGCCTTCGGCTATCTGGAGCGCCCCAACTTCTCCGTAAGCAACGAAGCTGAAATTTCCAGACCGCCGCGGGTCGACTTCGGCTCGCCGCCGGCCTCTGCAGGCGGGACATCCAATTGAACGTGCTCCGACTGGCGCTGGCCGTCGTTCTAACCTCGTTTCTCCTGGGCGGAGCCGGTGCGCTCGCGGACGTCCCCGTCCCGCCGTTGACGTCGAGAGTCACCGATGAAACTGGAACCCTGACCAGCGACCAGTCGGCCAGCCTCGAGCAGACGTTGAGAGAGTTTGAGGCGAAACGAGGAACGCAGTTTTCAGTTCTCATCGTTCCGACCACGGAGCCCGAAACCATCGAACAGTATTCGATGCGAGTCGTCGAGCAATGGAAGCTCGGCCGCAAGAATGTGGACGACGGCGCGCTCCTGATTGTCGCGAAAAACGACCGAGCGCTTCGAATCGAGGTCGGGTACGGCCTCGAAGGCGTGCTCACCGATGCAGCGAGCAATCGCATCATCAACGAGGCGATCGTTCCGCGGTTCCGAAACGGGGACTTCTACGGTGGCATCACCGCCGGCGTCGACGGCATGATACGCGTCGCCAGCGGCGAGGCGTTGCCGCCACCGCGGCGATTACCTCGGGCAAGCGACGGCGCCGGACGGTTGCTTCCCGTTCTCTTCCTCCTGACGGTCATGGCCGGTGGCCTGCTGCGCGCCATGTTCGGGCGACTGCCCGGCGCCGTCGTGACCGGCGGTGTCGTCGGGGCAATCGCGTGGATCTTATCGCAGGCGCTTTTTGTCGCCATCGCGGCGGGAATGATGGCGCTGCTCTTCACGTTGCTGGGGGGCGGTATGAGAGCCGCTGACGGGCGCTTCATCGATGGTCGCGGCGGGCGTTTCGGCCGTGATTCGAATCGCGACATCTTTCGCGGCGGCGGTGGGGGCTTCGGCGGCGGTGGCGCATCGGGACGGTGGTGAGCATGGACCTGAAACGTCTCTTCCGACATCTTTTCGCGACCCGCTGGCGGGTCGACAAGGCATTTTCACGGCGGACGCTGATCTCGATCGAAGAGGCTGTACGTGCCAGTCATCGCGTGCACGTGGGTCAGGTCAGGTTTGCTGTGGAAGGGGCGCTGCATATCGGCGCGTTGCTGAAGGGCACCTCTGCGAGGGACCGTGCCATCGAGGTTTTCTCGGACCTCCGGGTTTGGGACACGGAGCACAACAACGGCATTCTCATCTATCTGCTCCTTGCGGACCGGGACGTCGAAATTGTCGTGGACCGAGGCATACACGCCAGAGTGGACCAACGCGAATGGGAGGCGATTTGCGAAGCCATGGAGGCTCATTTCCAGCAGGGCGACTATCGGTCAGGTGTTCTGCGAGGTATCGAGCAAGTTACGGAGCTGCTGAAAAAACACTTTCCGATTCACGGTCCGTGGCTCGATGATCTTTCGAGTGCGCCCGTTGTGATATGAGTTCCGAAGCTCGACATCGGTCCTCTTGAACCTGTCCACACCGAGAAAATGTCGACTCCAAAACGCCCCGATTTCGAGGAGCAGATGGCCACCCGAAAAAAGGGGCACTGAAAAAAGCTCCAGCGCCCCTTTTGGCTTTGATGCTGGTTTGCGCTCGTCAGGTAAGGCGCAGCCGGCAGGTAAGCGTCCCGTAACCCAAACCACAACAAGGCCCGTAACCGAAACTAATGGAACTCGGCACAGCCCGGCCCTCCACGATATGCCCTCACTCCACCGTCACCGACTTGGCCAGATTCCTCGGCTTATCAATATCCGTCCCCCGTGCCAACGCCGCGTGATAAGCGAGCAACTGCATCGGCACCGTATGCAGGATCGGCGACAGCGGCCCGTAGTACTCATTGAGTCGAATCACCTCGATCCCCTCACTCGGAACCAACCCGCAGTCCACATCCGCGAACACGAAAAGCCTGCCGTTCCGCGCGCTGACTTCATGCATGTTCGACCTGAGCTTTTCGAGCAGCACGTCATTCGGCGCCACCGCAATCACGGGCATTTCATTACTGACCAACGCCAGCGGCCCATGCTTCAACTCCCCGGCGGGATAAGCCTCCGCGTGGATATACGAAATCTCCTTCATCTTCAGCGCGCCTTCGAGCGCGATCGGATAATGCATCCCGCGGCCGAGAAACAGCATGTTGTCGCGTCGCGCGAGCAACTCCGACCAGCCCATGATCTGCGGCTCCAGCGCGAGCACCTTCGACATCGCATCGGGCAGATGCCGGAGCGCACGCAGATGCGCCTTCTCCTCGTCGTCGCTCAACCGCCCGCGCACCTGCGCCAGTGACAACGTCAGCAAGAACAACGCCACGAGCTGCGTCGTAAAAGCCTTCGTCGACGCCACCCCGATCTCGATCCCCGCACGTGTGACGAACTGCAGCGCGCATTCGCGCAGCAGCGCACTCGTCGCGACGTTGCAGATCGCGAGCGTGTGCAGCATCCCGCGCTGCTTCGCGACATGCACGGCCCCGAGCACGTCAGCCGTCTCGCCGCTCTGCGACACCGCGACGACCAGCGTGCGCGGATTCGGCACGCTGTCGCGATACCGGAACTCGCTCGCGATCTCGACACTCGCCGGCAGCTTCGCGATGCTCTCGATCCAGTACTTCGCGGTCAGCGCTGCGTGATAGCTGCCGCCGCACGCGAGCAGCAACACCGAATCGACGTCGTTGAACGCGCGCCACGCGCCGTCGCCGAACAGCTCCGGCATGATCGACCCGACATCGAGCAGCGTATCGGCCACCGCCTGCGGCTGCTCGAAGATCTCCTTCTGCATGTAATAGCGATGCGATCCGAGATCGGCCGCGCCGCTATGCGCGGCCACCCGCTGCACCGCACGCTCGACGCGCTGGCCGGCCGCATCGACGATCCAGTAGCGATGCAGCTGGATATCGGCAACGTCACCGTTCTCGAGGTAAGCGATCCGATCGGTGATGCCCGACAACGCGATCGCATCCGACGCCAGGAAATTCTCGCCATCCCCGACACCGACGACGAGCGGCATCCCGTCGCGCGCGCCGACGATCCGGTGCGGCTCGTCGCGGCACATCACCGCGATCGCGTAGCTGCCGCGTAGTCGCGCGACCGCGCGGCGCACCGCGTCGAACAGGTCGCCGTCGTACAGGTGATCGATCAGGTGCGCGATTGCCTCGCTGTCGGTCTGGCTCGCGAACACATAACCATGCGCCTGCAGTTCCGCGCGCAGTTGATCGCAGTTCTCGATGATCCCGTTGTGCGACAGCGCGATGCGCGCGTTGTCGTCGCTCGGCGAGAAGTGCGGATGCGCATTGAGCGTGACGGGCGCGCCATGCGTCGCCCAGCGCGTATGCGCAATGCCGGTGTAGCCCGACAGCGCATGCCCGGCGATCTCGCGCTGCAGGTTGGCGACGCGGTCGACGCTGCGCGCGCGGGCCAGCGCGCGATCGCGATAGACCACGACGCCGCACGAGTCGTAGCCGCGGTATTCGAGCCGCTTCAGCCCGTCGACGAGGTTCGGCAGGATGTCCCGCTGGGCAACCGCCCCGACAATTCCACACATAGCGCGCTCCGTAAATGTCCTGTCTGGACCCGTGACAGCGATGGTAGAGGCGCACGAATGGAATTAAATTTCAAAATACATCAACAGATGAAACAAGCGCGCGATCGTCTATCATGTTGAAATTAAATTTCACACCCTGACCGGAAGGAGCCGTCCATGGCCGGCATCACGCTCGACGATCTCGACCTGCGCATTCTCGCGATCCTGCAGGACGACGCATCGGTGTCGAACCTGCAACTCGCCGAGCGCGCGCTGTCGTCGCCGCCGACCTGCATGCGTCGCGTGCGGCGGCTGACGGAAGCGGGCGTGATCCGCCGCCAGTTCGCGGTGCTCGATCCGGTCGCGATCGGCACGCCGGTCACGGCGTTGATCGAGATCAGCCTCGACCGGCAGACGGCCGAAGACTACGACGCGTTCGAGGCCTACGTGTGCGCGGAGCCGGCAGTCACGCAGTGCTACCGCGTGTCGCCGGGGCCGGATTTCGTGGTGGTGGCCGATCTGGCCGACGTCGCCGAATACGACGCGTTCGCGCGGCGGCTGTTCACCGGCGCGTCGAACGTGCGCAACGTGCGGACGTTCTTCTCGACGCATCGCGCGAAGTTCGAGGCGAACGCGCGGGTCGCGCATGCGATGCGCAAGCGTGCGTAGTCGTGCGTAAGCGCAGCCGTCACGCCGCGGCGGCCGCCGCGAGTTGCAGCGGCTTGCCGTACCCGAAGCAGTGCGCCGGCTCGGGAAACACGCGCTGCCGCACGTCGTGCGCGTACTGGCGGATCGCGTCGCGCATCACCGCGTTCGCATCGGCGTAGCGCTTCACGAAGCGCGGCGTGTACGCGTCGAATGCGCCGATCATGTCCTCGGTCACGAGCACCTGCCCGTCGCATGCGGGCGATGCGCCGATGCCGATGGTCGGGATCGACAGTGTTTCGGTCAGATGGCGCGCGAGCGCTTCCGCGGTGCCCTCGACGACGACGCTGAACGCGCCGGCCCGCTCGGCCGCGCACGCGGCGTCGAACACCTGCGCGGCCGAGCGCGGGTCCATCCCCTGCGCGCGGAAGCCGCCGGTCGCATTGGCCTGCTGCGGCATGAGGCCGACGTGCGCCATCACCGGAATGCCGCGCTCCGTCAGGAAGCGGATCGTGTCGGCCATCTCGCTGCCGCCTTCGAGCTTGACGCCTTGCGCGCCGGTTTCGGCGAGCAGCCGCGCGGCGGAGCGATACGCTTGCGCGGGCGATTCCTGATACGTCGAAAACGGCAGATCGACGACGACGCACGCCTGCGCGGTGCCACGCACGACTGCCGCGCCGTGCGCGCTCATCATGTCGAGCGTGACGCGCAGCGTATCGGGCATGCCGTACAGCACCATGCCGACGGAGTCGCCGACGATGATCACGTCGGCCACTTCGTCGACGAGCTTCGCCATCGGTGCGGAATAGGCGGTGAGCGAGACGAGGCTGCCGATGCCTTTCGTCGCGCGGATCGCGGTGACGGTCTTGCGGGTGGTGCGGGTATGCGCGCTCATGAACGGAAGCCGTGAGAAAGAAGAGTCGTTACGGTAGCATCGCGATCGTGCATGCAATGACCTTCGGAGGACGTCTTATGTCGCTGGCGGGACAATCGGGTGATCCGTACGCGGTGCCGCCGATGGCGCGCCTGCCGAGGCCGCTGTTCGTGCGCGCGTTCGGGATTCCCGGCAACGCGAGCGTCGACGCGCATAGTCACCCGTGGGCCCAGCTGATGTATGCGACGAGCGGCGTGCTGGAGGTATCGACGCCGTCGGGCCGGCACCTGCTGCCGCCGCACTATGCGATGTGGATTCCGCCGCACGTGCCGCACGCGGTGTCGACGCGCGATTGCGTCGCGTTCCACAGCCTGTATCTCGACGATGCGATCGCGCGCGACGATGCCGCCGACGATTGCATGATCCTCTGCATGACGCCACTGTTGCGCGAGCTGGTGATCGCGACCGGCGAGTTGCCGGTGGACTACGACGAGTCGGGGCCGGACGGTGCGCTCGTGTGCCTGATCGCCGACCGGATCGCGCGGATGCGGCCCGCGCCGCTGACGGTGCCGCTGCCGCACGATTCGCGTCTGCTCAAAATCGCGCGTGCCTTGCATGCGCATCCGGGCGACACGCGCAGTCTGGACGAATGGGGCCGTCAGGTCGGTGCGACACGGCGCACGCTGTCGCGTCTGTTCCGGCAGGACACGGGGCTGTCGTTCACCGAGTGGCGGCAGGCCGTGCGGCTGCTCGCGGCGCTGCCGCTTCTCGATGCGGGCGAGCCGATCGGCGCGGTGGCCGCGCAGCTGGGCTACGACTCGACGTCGTCGTTCATCGCGCTGTTTCAGGCGAAGTTCAACGTGACGCCGGGCGCGTATGCGAAGCGTGAAGCGCGCCGGCCGGCGTTGAGCGCATGACGCGGCAACGCGCGCCGCGGATCTTGATTCAGAACGCCAGCGACTGCTGCATCGGATGACGTTCCCCGCGCGCGAACCCGGCGCCTTCGAGCGACAACAACGCGCGTTTGCGTTCGATGCCGCCTGCATAACCGGTCAGGCTGCCCGACGTGCCGATCACGCGATGGCACGGCACCATGATCGACACAGGGTTGCGGCCAACCGCGCCGCCGACGGCACGCGCCGCGCTCATCGGCAGCCCGACGCGTTCGGTGATGTCGCCGTACGACACGAGTTCGCCGAACGGAATCGCAAGCAGTTCCTTCCACACGCTGCGCTGAAACGCGGTGCCGCGCAGATGAATCGGCACCGAGAAGGTTTCGCGCGTGCCGGTGAAATATTCGGCGACTTCGTCGGCCACCTTGCGCGCGAGCGGCGACGCGCCGCGTACGTCCGCGTCCGGCGCGATCGCCAGCGACGGATAGTATTTCTGGCCGACGAAAAAAAGGCCTGTGAGCGCATCGTCCTCGATACGGATGGCGATGTCGCCCAGCGGGCTCGGAATCAGATGAGCGTGCGTCATCGCGAAGCTTCTCCATGAAGGCGCCACACATGCAGTGCGGCATACGCGCGCCACGGCGCCCAGTGCGCCGCGTGCGGCGCGGATGATGCGATGTGCAAACGCTCGGCGGCGGCGCGCGGAGCAAGCCACGCGTCGTCGGCGGGAAACGCGTTCGGCCAGGCCATCGCACGCATCGCGACGTACTGCACCGCGCATTCGTCGAAGCCGGGTAGCGCGCGCAACGCGCGGAGCGTCGCATCGAGCGGCGCCATCGGTTCGAGCGCGAGCGTGCCGTCGGCGACCGCACGTGCCAGCGCCACGATCGCCTGCGCCGCATCACGCGTCACGCCGGTTGCTTCGAGCGCCGCCGGCGGCACACTCGCCAGCGTTACTGCCAAAGGCAATGCATGCGTGAGCCCCGGCGGCGCGTGGTCCACCTGCGTGCCGAAGCGTTCGGCCACACGCGCCAGCACCTCACCAGCCTGCGTCGCCGCAAGTCGTTCGCCCGCGATCGCACGGATCGCGATCTCGAGCCCGTCGAACGCGCCGGGCACGCGCAAGCCGGGCGAGCCGCTCGCGAGTGCGCCGAGATGCGCGTCGATCACGTCGGGGCGGCTGTCGAGATCGAACAGCCGCCGCACGCGCGCGAGCACGGCCGGTACGACGGGCGTCAACGCGGGCGATACGGTCACCGCGAGCGCGAAGCGCTGCGGCACGTGCGTGACGGACAGCCAGCCCGTCAGATGCGTGTCGCCGTTGCCGTTCGGCAGCGCGACGACGCGCGCATAGCCGTGCGCGTCGATCCGCTCGACGCCGCCGATCCGCCGCTGCGCGAGAAATTGCATCAGCTCGGGCCACGCGAACGGCGGCCGGTACGGCAGCGGAAAGGTCATGTCGCCATCGGCGGATGGGCCGGCGCCCTTGCGCAAGCGCAGCGGATTGAGGCCGTAGCGTTGGCGGAACAAATCGTTGAAGCGTCGCACGCTGCCGAATCCGGCGGTCGAGGCAACGACCGCCACCGGCAGCGCGGTATCGGTCAGGAGACGCTTGGCCATCAAGAGCCGGTGCGTCTGCCCGAACTCGACCGGCGACACGCCGAACTGCGCGGCGAAGATCCGGCGCAGATGGCGCTCGGTCACGCCGACCCGCCGCGCGAGCGCGTCGACGGAATGCTCGTTCAGGAAACCGTCCTCGATCAGCGTGGCGGCCGCGTCGGCGAGATTGCCGGACAGGTCGAGCAGCCCGTGGCCGGGCGCGAGCTCGGGCCGGCAGCGCATGCACGGGCGAAAGCCGGCCTTCTCGGCGGCCGCGGCGGTCGCGTAATAACTGCAGTTCTGCGCCTTCGGCGGTTTCACCGGGCAAACGGGGCGGCAATACACGCCGGTCGTCGACACGCCGACGAAGAACCAGCCGTCGAAGCGGCGGTTCCGCGCGAGCAGGGCGTCGTAGCAGGTGTCGGGATCGAGGCGCATGCGACGACTGTAAACCATCCGCGCCGTCGATTCTGGCTGGAATCGGACATGTGTATCGACGCGCCATCCCGCGTCGCGGCCCCGTTTCGCACGCGGGAGAATCCCGGAAAAACGGTTAATGCCACTCTGCGAAACAGTCATCTCTTTTTGCGCGGCCAATTTTGAGATGACTCATCGAAATCCCCGACTGACACGGCACCGGGCCACGCCCTATCCTTTGAAAAACGTTTTCCAGAACTCGACGGACGAGCGGCCGCGCCACGCAAGGGGCGTGGCCGCCGCCCGCCCCGGCGCCCGTCGCCGGTCACGGACAGCACAATCCAGCGGCGCGACGGGCGCGACCGCGTATCGGAGACATTCATGCAATCCGCCGTCGTCGGTGCCGTGCGCACCGCGGCCAGCCGCTACCGCTGGACCGTTTGTGCGCTGCTGTTCTTCGCGACCGTCATCAACTACATGGATCGACAGATCCTCGGCCTGCTCGCGCCGATGCTGCAGCACGACATCGGCTGGAGCCAGGTGCAGTACGGCCGCATCGTGATGGCGTTTTCCGCGTTCTATGCGATCGGCCTGCTCGGCTTCGGGCGCATCGTCGACTGGCTCGGCACGCGCATCTCGTATGCGGTCGCGATGCTGGTGTGGAGCATCGCGGCGATGCTGCACGCGGCGGTCGGCTCCGTGACGGGCTTCGCGGCGGTGCGCGCGCTGCTCGGGATCGGCGAGGGCGGCAACTTCCCGGCCGCGATCAAGACGACGGCCGAATGGTTTCCGCGCCGCGAACGCGCGCTCGCCACCGGCATCTTCAACTCGGGCGCGAACATCGGCGCGGTGTTCGCGCCGGCGATCATCCCCGCGATCGCGGTGGCCTACGGGTGGCGCGCGGCGTTCGTGATCATCGGCGCGATCGGCATCGTATGGCTCGCGGTGTGGCTGCTGATGTATCGCACGGCCGACACGCGCGCGCTCGCCGCGGAATACGACGAGCCGCGCGATGAAGCCGAAGCGCTCGACGCGGCGAACGCGGATGCCGGCGCGCCGCGCTGGGGCGAACTGATCCGCAAGCGCGAGACGTGGGCGTTCCTGATCGGCAAGTTCCTGACCGACCCGGTGTGGTGGTTCTATCTGTTCTGGCTGCCGAAGTGGCTCAACGAGTCGCGCGGGATGGACATGCAGCATATCGGCCTGCCGCTCGTGTGCATCTATGCGCTGACGACGGTCGGCAGCATCGGCGGCGGCTGGCTGTCCTCGGCGCTGCTGCGCGCGGGCTGGAGCGTAAACGGCGCGCGCAAGACGGCGATGCTGTTCTGCGCGTGCTGCGTGCTGCCGATCGCGTTCGTGTCGCAGGTGCAGAGCCTGTGGATCGCGGTGCTGATCGTCGGTCTCGCGGCCGCCGCGCACCAGGGCTGGTCGGCGAACCTGTTCACGACGGCGTCCGACCTGTTCCCGCGCCGCGCGGTCGCGTCGGTGGTCGGCATCGGCGGGATGGCCGGCTCGATCGGCGGCGTGCTGTTCTCGGAAGTGATCGGCCAGGTGCTGCAACGCACGGGCCACTACTGGGTGCTGTTCGCGATCGGCGCGCTGGCCTACCTGCTCGCGCTGGCGATCATGCACATGCTCACGCCGAAGATGAAGCCCGCGAAGCTCGACGCGTGATCGCGTGACGGCAAGCGAACGCGCCGCCCGGAGGCGGCGCGTTTTTGTTTGCGAAGCGACGAAGCGACGAAGCGACGAAGCGACGAAGCGACGAAGCGACGAAGCGACGAAGCGACGAAGCGACGAAGCGACGAAGCGACGATACGGCGATACGGCGATACGGCGATACGGCGATACGGCGATACGGCGATACGGCGATACGGCGATACGGCGATACAGCGGATATCGAACGCGATGCGCGCTTCAACCCACCGCGGCCGTCGACGCGCGCATGATCAGCCGCGGCTCGAACGTCGAATAGCTCGCCTCGGTACGCCCGGCGAGCGCGTCGATCAGCTTCTGCATCGCGAGCTCGCCCATGTTTTCGCTCTGGATGTCGATGGTGGTCAGCGCGGGCGCCGCGTATGCGCCGTACGGCACGTTGTCGACGCCGGCAACCGACACGTCCTGCGGCAGCCGGAACCCGAGCGACGCCGCTTCCTTCATGAAGCCGAGCGCGATCAGGTCGTTGTAGCAGATCACGGCCTGCGGACGCTGCGGCCCGAGCATCACGCGCGAGCATGCGCGCTCGCCGGCTTCGGCGGTCGGCGCGTGCGCGTCGTGCACGTCGAGCGTGAGCCCCGCTTCCGCGAGACAGTCGCGCGCGCCCTGGATCCGTTCGTCGTTCACGCGCGCGGGCCCGAAGCCGAGGTACGCGATGCGCGTATGGCCGAGATTGAGCAGGTGACGCGCAAGCATGTAGGTGGCGAGCCGGTTGTCGATGCCGACGCTCGGAATCGGCAGGCCGGGGCTGCGCCGCAGCAGCACGAGCGGCTTGTGCAGGTCGAGCATCCAGCCGGCCTGGTCGTCGGGCATCCGCGTGCTGACGATCAGCCCGTCGACGCGCTGCGCGAGCGCCTCGATCAGCGAGCGTTCGCGCGCCTGGTTCTCCTCGGTATCGACGAGCAGCAGCGTGTAGTCGTGCTGGAGCGCGACGCGGTTCGCGCCCTTGACGACGTTCGTGAAGTGCGGGTTGCTGATGTCGAGGATCACGAGGCCGATGGTGCGCGTGCGCCCGGTGATCATCGAGCGCGCGAGCGGGTTCGAACGGTAGCCGAGCCGTTCGATCGCTTCCTTGAGCCGCGCTTCGACGGTCGGCGAAAAGCGCTGCGTGCCGTTCACGTACTTGGAGACCGTCGCGACCGACACGCCGGCTTCCGCGGCCACGTCGCGGATCGTCGGGGAAACTTTTTTCATCGGAAGGGTAACGTTTTCGTTCGATTGCACCGGATTGTGGCAGAAAAAGCCGGCGTCCGGCCGCCGGACGATATCGGGAAAGTGCGGATGGGTGCGAACAGCTTCAACCATTGACGTTCGGCTTTTTCCCCGCGTATAGTTGGAAAACGTTTTCCGATCGTTTGCCGGCTCCGTCGGTTTCGGGCAACGTCCAGGACACCTCAGAACAGATTCAAGGAGATTCGATGAACGCCACATCCACCGGCGCACGCAAGCCGTTCGGGCGCCTGCTGCTGACCGGCGCGGCCGGCAATCTCGGCCGTCAGGTGCGCGGCGCGCTGGCGAACTGGGCCGACGTCGTGCGCGTGAGCGACATCGCCGCGCTGGGCGACGCCGCCCCGCACGAAGAAATCCGGGTCGTCGACCTGGCCGACCGGCCGGCTGTGATGGAACTCGTCGACGGCGTCGACGCGATCGTCCACCTCGGCGGCATTTCGGTCGACGCGCCGTTCGACGATCTCGTCGATGCGAACATCACCGGCACGTACAACCTGTACGAAGCCGCGCGCAAGCACGGCGTGAAGCGCGTCGTGTTCGCGAGCTCGAATCATGCGATCGGGTTCCATCCGGTCACGGAAGTGCTCGATGCCGATTCGCCGCAGCGTCCGGACAGCCTGTATGGCGTGACGAAGTGCTTCGGCGAGTCGCTGTCGCGCTACTACTTCGACCGCTTCGGGATCGAGACGGTGTGCCTGCGGATCGGCTCGTCGTTCGAAGTGCCGAAGAACCCGCGCATGCTCGTGACGTTCCTCAGCTATCGCGACTTCATCGAGCTCGTGCGCTGCTCGCTGCTGACGAACCGCGTCGGCCACGCGATCGTCTACGGCGTGTCGGACAACCCGGTGAAGTGGTGGGACAACACGAAGGCCGGCTTCCTCGGCTTCCGGCCGCAGGACAGTTCCGAGCAGTTCGCCGGGCTGTTCCCGGTGACGGCGCCGAGCGCCGAGTACGACGATCCCGCGCAACGCTTCCAGGGCGGCGGGTTCGTCGTCGGCGAGCCGATGGAGCGCAACGCGAAGTAAGCGAGGCGGGCTCGCGCACGTCGATCAGCGCAGGATGTCCGTCGCCTTGTGCCGCTCGTCCACGCCGTCGATCAGGATCAACGGGCCGCTCGCGTGCCGCGCGCGCAGCGGCTGGATCTGCCGGTACGCGTCCGATTCGTACCACGCGCGCGCCGTATCGAGATCGGGAAACGCGATCGCGATCAGGTCGCCGCGCCACTCGCCTTCGCGCACGTCGGGCCGCGCGCCGTGAATGACGAAACGGCCGTCGAACGGCGCGAGCGTGCCGTCGATGCGTTCGAGGTATTCGACGATGTCGTCGCACATGTGAACGTCGTGCAGGTGGGCGATGGCGTAGGCGGTCATGGCAGGCTCCGGGGTGTCGATGCGATGCGTCGATCGTCGATCGTTCGTCGTTGATCGGTGAAGCCATGATCCATGCGCACGCGGCGCGCGTCGATTACCTGCGACGTAAGCAAATCCGCGCAGCCGTGCGCGCGGGCCGCCCCGCGTGAACCACACCGCAAGACCCGGCGCACGCGTGCGCTCGCCGCGCCTACGCGCGCTTGCGCATCGGCCGAGCGTGCGCCATCGGCGCAGGCGCCGGCACCGACTCGGCTTCCTCCTTGCACAGCTTGTCGAGCATGCGTTGTGCGGCGCCCGCGCAATCCTCGCCGGCGGGCTTGTTCGCGATCTCGTCGATCAGCGTCTGCAGGTTGCGCCGGTTCTGCGCGAGCCGCTGCTCGAGCAGCGCGATTTCGTCGACCTTGTGCCGCAACGCCGCCAGCAGTTCGTCGCGCGGCCACGCGCCGAGATCGGGCGGCAGCACCGCGCGGATCTCGTCGAGCGCAAAGCCCGCGCGCTGCGCGCGGTCGATGATCGCGAGCCGCGTCAGCGCTTCCGGCCCGTATTCGCGATAGCCGTTCGCCTGCCGGCGCGCCGGTTCGAGCAGGCCGCTCGCTTCGTAGAACCGGATGCGCGACGCCGCGATGCCGCTGGTGCGCGCCAGCTCGCCGATTTTCATGCTCGTGCTCCAGAGGGGCTTGACCTTGAAGCTGACTTTAAAGTTATGGTTGGGCATCGTCAATCGAGGAAGTCCACCATGAACCTGTTTGTGCCCCTCACGCTGCCCAATGGCGCGGTGATCCCGAACCGGCTCGCCAAGGCCGCGATGGAAGAGAACATGGCCGATGCGGATCACGCGCCGTCCGACGCGTTGCTGCGCCTGTACCAGGCGTGGGCCGACGGCCGGGCGGGCCTGATCCTGACCGGCAACGTGATGGTGGACGGCCGCGCGATGACGGGGCCGAACGGCGTCGTGCTCGACAGCGACGCGCATCTCGACCGCTTCCGGCGATGGGCGCAGGTCGCGCGCTCCGGCGGCGCGCACGTGTGGATGCAGATCAACCATCCGGGGCGCCAGATGCAGGCGGCGCTCGGCCAGACGACGCTCGCGCCGTCGGCCGTGCCGCTCGCGCTCGGCGCGCTGTCGAAGCAGTTTCCGGTGCCTAAGGAGATGACGGAAGCCGACATCGCCGACGTGCAGCAGCGCTTCGTGCGCGCCGCGCAGCTTGCCGAGCAAAGCGGCTTCACCGGCGTGCAGATCCACGCGGCGCACGGTTACCTGCTGAGCCAGTTCCTTTCGCCGCTGACGAACCGCCGGCAGGATGCGTGGGGCGGCAGCATCGAGCACCGCGCGCGGCTGCTGCTCGACATCGTGCGCGCGGTGCGTGCGACGGTATCGCCGGCGTTCGTCGTGTCGGTCAAGCTGAATTCGGCCGATTTCCAGCGCGGCGGCTTCAGTGCGGACGATGCGAAGCGCGTCGTCGAACTGCTGAATCCGCTGGGCGTCGATCTCGTCGAACTGTCAGGCGGCAGCTACGAAGTGCCGGCGATGCAGGGCGAGGCGCGCGACGGACGCACGCTGGCCCGCGAAGCGTATTTCCTCGAATTCGCACGGGACATCACGGCGGTCGCGGCGATGCCGCTGATGGTCACGGGCGGGATCCGGCGTCGCGCGGTGGCCGAGCAGGTGGTCGCGAGCGGCGTGGCGATGGTCGGCATCGCGACCGCGCTGTCGATCGAGCCGAACCTGCCGCGCGACTGGCAGGCCGGCAAGGACAGCGCGCCGGCGCTGCAGCCGATCCGATGGAAGAACAAGGCGCTGGGCGCGCTGGCGAACATGGCCGTCGTGAAGTTCCAGCTCGCACGGTTGAGCGTCGGGCGGCGTACGCATCCGGGCGTGTCGCCGCTGCGCGCGCTGGTGTCGCAGCAACTCGCCGCGCAGTGCCAGACGCGGCGGTACCGCAAGTGGATGGCGGGGCGGGCGGCGCGCTAGCCGCGCACGCGGCGCGTCGGGCTGCCCGAGGCTCGCTCACACCGGATACGCGTCGTCGACCTTCAGGTTCGCGAGCCGGAACAGCGTGCGCAGCGTCTGCGGATGAATGTCGCGGTGCGCGGCGAGCGACGTCAGCATGAAGTCGAGGACCTTCGCGTAGCGCAGCAGTACGAGGCAGTGCGCGAGATCCGCGCTGCCGCCGCGCATGGCTTCCGCGTAGCTGACCATCCGGGTCGACAGCGTGCGCGCCATCTCGAGTTCCATCTGCTGCTTTTCCGTCCATTCGGGCTGCGGCTGTTCGAGCAGTTTCGCGAGGAAGATCTGGAACGACGTATCGGACGAATTGGGCAGCGCATCCATGATGTGCCTCGCAGCTTGCGTGGATCGTTCGGGCGTATCCGGGGGACGTCCCGATCCGGGTTCGTGTTCGCGCCGATCGTCGGCGCGGCTGTCACTGCAATGCGAATGCAGGTTCCGTACCAGCCCTCGATCCGATTGTTGAGCACTGTTGACGCGGGGCGCGGCAACGGTCATCGCGTCCCGCCGGGACTGGCTTGCACGGAAAATCGGGCAGGGCGCCCATCCGCCGCGCGCGATCGCGGTCGGCCGCGCGACAGGGGCCGGACGGACGAAATGCTTCAGCGATGTAACGTAACGCCGGGTTGAAAACGGTCGAGTGTGTCGATCGACGAAGCGCTGCAAGGTCGCGGAGCATGGGCGTCGGCGGCGTCCCCGCGGCCTCGGGACGGTCTCGTGCGGCGAGCCGCGACGCCACCCGCCGCGCGTTGAAGGCGCGCGCCGCATGCGCCGGATGTTTCATATCCGAGACGTTTTTTTCGCGGCCCGCCGGACGCGCCGTCCCGGCTTCAGCGCTTCAGAAGATGAAGCCGGTGTTGATGAACTTCGAGTAGTGGTCGGACACGATCGAATCGAGCAGCTGCTTGCTGCCGTCGGTCTGCTTCGCCGCGACCATCGAGCGGATCGAGAACGCGCGCAGCGCGTCGCTCACCGACAGCGTGCCTTCCGCCGAATCCTTGCGCCCGGCGAACGGGAACACGTCCGGCCCGCGCTGGCACTGGCAGTTGATGTTCACGCGGCACACCTGGTTCACGAGCGGATCGACGAGCGCGCCGATCTGCGCCGGATCGGAACCGAAGATGCTGACCTGCTGGCCGTGCTCCGAGGTCGTCACGTAATCGAGCGCGGTTTCCACGTCGTCGAACGTCGCGACCGGAATGATCGGCCCGAACTGCTCCTCGCGATACAGCTTCATCCCTTCGGACACCGGATACACGACGGCCGGGTAGAACAGCGTCTTGCTGAACTCGCCGCCCGAGTGGTTGACGACCTGCGCGCCCTTGGCCTTCGCGTCGTCGATCGCGTCGGTCATGTACGCGGTGCGATGCATGCCCGGCAGCGGCGTGATGCTCACGCCTTTCTCCCACGGCATGCCGATCTTCAGCTGTTCGAGCGCGGCGGTGAAGCGTTTCAGGAATTCGTCGACGATCGAGCGGTGCACGAGCAGCATCTTCAGCGCGGTACAGCGCTGGCCGTTGAACGACAGCGCGCCGAGCAGGCACTCCTTCACGGTGAGGTCGAGATCGGCGTCGGGCAGCACGATCGCCGCGTTCTTCGCGTCGAGGCCGAGGATCGCGCGCAGCCGGTGCGACTTCGGGTGCTGCTTCTTCAGGTGATCGGCGACCTTGCTCGAACCGATCAGCGCGAGCACGTTGATCTTGCCCGACGCGAGCATGTGCGGCACGACCACCGCGCCCGGCGCGTAGATCGTGTTGATCACGCCTTTCGGGAACGCGTCGCGGAACGCCTCGAGCAGCGGCTCGAACAGCAGCGTGCCGTACTGCGGCGGCTTGAACACCACGGTGTTGCCCATCAGCAGCGCGGGGATCAGCGTCGCGAAGGTCTCGTTCAGCGGATAGTTGTACGGGCCCATGCACAGCACGACGCCGAGCGGCGTGCGGCGGATCTGGCCGATCGTGCCTTCCGCGATCACGAAGCGCGAGTTCGCGTTGTCGAGCTCCTTCAGCGCGTCGATCGTCTGCGTCATGTACGTGACGGTGCGGTCGAACTCCTTCTGCGAATCGGCGAGGCTCTTGCCGATCTCCCACATGATCAGGTTCACGACCAGCTCGCGCTGCGCGACCATCCGCTTGATGAAGTCCTGCATGCAGGCGATGCGCTGCTCGACCTTCATCGTCGGCCACTCGCCGCGGCCCGAGTCGTACGCGCGCACCGCGGCGTCGAGCGCCGCGTCGCTTTCCGTCTCGCCCATCACCGGATAGCTGCCGATCTCCATCTGCGCGACGCTGCCGTCCGGCTGGCGCACGCACACGGGCGACAGCACGGTCTTGGTCGTGCCGTCCCACGGACGCAGCTCGCCGTCGACCAGCGACACGCGCTGGTGGATCGGTGCTGCGAGCCGGAACTCGGCGGGGATGTCCTGATAGGCGGGAAACAGCTGCTGCAGGGAAGCGGAATCGGGCATGACGGTCTCGTTTGACGGGGGTGTCCGGTAAGGACGGGCGATGCGGAATCCTGAGCTGAACGATCCTCGATCCTGAATCGGCATGATGACGCGCGGACGAAGGGACGTCACGCGTCGGCATGGCCGAAACGCGGAATGGAACCAGTTCCATTAAAAAGGAACGCCGAGCTGATTGCAAGATTTGCCGAATGCTGTCGCACCACGCGTAAACAATTTGAAGGATTGTGTCCGAATGGCGGGTATAAGCCGCTCGGTGCATACGCAAACGTTTCACTTCGGCCGCATTGAGCGGATAATGACCCGGCGCGACGAAGAAAAAATTGCCCGGAACCTGAGAGAAAACAGACGCAGTGAAGAAAAGAGAGAAGGTCCGCCGCGTTGCCGAAGCGAGGTCGGCTGCCCGGAGCGCCGGGTCGGGGTTGCCCGGCTCGGCGCGCACCGGACCTCCGGTGACGCGACGCGATCACTCGACGTCTTCGTCGTCCTCCGCATCCATGTCATCGTCCTCCCTGTCCCGCCCCGGCGCCGCATACGCGCTCGCCTGTTCCAGCAGCCACGCCCGAAACGATTCCAGCGGCTTGCTGTGGCTGAACTCCGTCGGATACACGAGGTAGTACGCCGAATCGCCGACCGTCGCTGCGTCGCACGGCACGACGAGGCCGAGCTGCTGCAACTGTTCCTCGACGAAGAACTTCGGCACCAGCGCGACGCCGAGCCCGGCCGCGGCCGCGCTGATCAGCATCGTGTGCAGCTCGTAGCGCACGCCCTGCATCGTGCGGATGTCCTCGACGCCGTGCGTCTCGAACCACTGCGCCCACGCGCCGGGACGCGTGGTCGAGTGCAGCAGCGGATACGCGAGCAGGTCCTCCACGCGTTCGACCGGCCCGTCGAGCAGCGCCGGCGAGCAGATCGGCACGACTTCCTCGCCGAACAGGTAGTCGGACGACGTGCCGGGCCAGGTCGGCTTGCCGTAGTGGATCGCGGCCTCGAAGTGCGTGTCCTCGAACGAGAACAGGTCGGTGCGGCTGCCCATGTTCACGCGCACGTCCGGCGTGCGGTCGTAGAAGCTCTTGATGCGCGGAATCAGCCAGTGCGACGCGAAGGTCGGCAGCACCGCGAGTTCCAGGTAGCCGCCGCCGCTGCCGTGCGCGATGATCGACAGCGTGTCGCGGTCGAGCGCCTCCAGCGCGCGCCGCACCTGCGTGCCGTACAGCTTGCCGGCGCGCGTCAGGACGACGCGCTGCTTCACGCGCGCGAACAGTCGCACGCCGAGGCTCGCCTCGAGCGTCGCGATCTGCCGCGATACCGCGCTTTCGGTCAGGAACAGCTCCTTGGCCGCGTGCGTGAAGCTCTCGTGGCGCGCCGCGGCTTCGAAAGCCACGAGCGCACCCATGTTGGGGATCTTGAATTTGCGCATGATGCTCGTTTTGTCTGACGAACGGACCGGCCCGCGGCGGGCCGTCGGACGCGTGTGGGGACCACGAATAATTCCAAAAACTCATCACGTGTCAATTTAATCTCGCTTTACGCCCCGCTGCAACCCTTTGAATAATGCATCCCACGCAAGGCCAGGCGCCCGCTGGGCGGCCGGCCAATCGAGTTGCCGGCACGTTTGCCGGCGGTCCCCCGAACACGAGAATCCTGATGCGCAATCCGAATATCGAGAGCTTGCTGACGAAGCTGCTGGGACAGGCGAAGACCGACGCCCTGTTCGCGACCCTGAACATGCCGGCCATCCTCGACGAATGGGAAACCGACGTCGTCACGCGCGCGGAAATCGCGCAGGCGATGAACATGGCGCTGTTCGAAGGGCTGCTCGAACGTTCGGCGAACGGCCGCGCATATACGGCCGATGCCATCGAAAACGGCGGCTCGGTCTACTTCGACCACGGCGCGCTGCGCACGGTGCGCTGGCCGCACACGGGCGCGCTGCCGCCGGGCGAAGCCGCGTTCACGCGCATCCTGCGTCCGCTCGGCTTCCGCCTGAACGGCCGCTATCCGCTCGACAAGCTCGGCATGACCGGCCGCGCGTATGCGCACGAAGACGCGCCGGACGAGATCGCGCAGTTCTTCGTCAGCGAACTGCATCCGGAGCGCTTCTCGAAGGAATTCCAGCAGGCCGTGACGAACGTCGTGAGTTCGTCGCGCGATCCGCTGTCGCCGGCGGCCGTCGCGCTCCTGTGGGAGATCGAGCGCGAAGGCTGGCTGTCGCTCGACGCCGCGCATGCGCTGCTGCCCGAGATCGTCGGTGCGTTCGCGCGCCAGCACGACCTGCCGAACGAACTCGACTACGAAACGCTGCTGCTCGAATCGGCCGAGATGGCGTGGATCGCGACCGAAGGCAACGCGTTCAACCATGCGACCGATCGCGTGGCCGACGTGTTCAAGCTGTCCGACGACGAGAAGGCGAAGGGGCGGCCGATGAAGCCGGAAGTCGAGCGCTCGCGTTCGGGCCGTGTGTTCCAGACCGCGTATCGCGCGGACATCGTCGAGCGCGAGTTCCGCACGCGCGACGGCGGCACGGTGAAGCGCAACGTGCCGGGCTCGTTCTACGAGTTCATCACGCGCCGTCGCACGTTCGACCAGGCGGCGCGCCGCTGGGTGACCGACCTGCGTTTCGATGCGGGCAACGCGCAGGGCATCTTCAAGATGACGGCGAACGCGGCGAAGTAAGCGCGACGCCGCGCGAAAAAAACGGGCCGGTGGCTGAGCATAGCCACCGGCCCGTTTGCGTTGAATGGGCGCCGCGATCGTCAGAACAGGTGCGTCACCAGATAGAACAGCAGCAGCACGCCGATCGGTACGCCGAGCAGCCAGGCGATCAGATACTTGCCCATGTCGTTGTCCTCTTCATGGCCGCGACGCGGGATGCGCCGCGGCGGGGTGAGACGACCGGCGCGTTACAGCTCGCGATCGAATTCCTTCAACTGCTTCTCGGCTTCGTCGCGCGCAATCCCGTAACGCTCCTGGATCCTGCCGGAGAGGTAGTCGCGGTTGCCTTCGGCGACCTTCAGGTCATCGTCGGTCAGCTTGCCCCACTTCGCCTTCATCTTGCCGGTCAGCTGCTTCCATTGACCCTTGATCTTGTCCTCGTTCATGATGCGCTCCTGTCATAAGGGGAGAAAAAAGTGCGGCACGCGGCCGCGTGATAGCTCAGGCCTTCGCCTTCAGGCCGGCTGCGTCGACGTGCTTCACGCCCTTGATCGAGCGCGTCGCGGCGATGGCCTTCTTCACCGCGACCCGCGACGGCAGTACGCCCGTCAGCGTGACGACGCCGTCGACCGTCTTCACGCTGATGTGCGTACTCTTCACGCCCTCGGTGGTCGCGAGTTCGCTCTTCACCTTGGTCGTGATCCACGTGTCAGTCACGGGCTGGTTCGATTCCGTCTTCACGCCGTCGTCGGACGACGACGCCTGTGCGTTCGTGAGCGGGGCGGCGCAAAGCAGGAACGCCGCGCTGACGGCGAGCAACGCCGACAGGTTCGAGGTCTTGTTCATGGGATGTGCTCCTTCGATTGACGTGATGGATGGGCGAGTCGGTGCAGGCGCGCCGCGCGTCATCGCGCGATCGGCGTGTCGTAGCCGGGCTCGCGCGGCGGCATGTCCGGGCGCGGCACGTCGGGCGGCAGCGGCACCGGCGGATCGGTGCCGGGCGACGGTTCGGGCGGATTGTCCGGAGCCGGCTCGGGCCGCGTCGGATCGGGTGTCTGATGCAGCTTCATCAGTTGGTCCTCCTCTGCGGTATGGAAGGGCAGCGCGTGAGCGCCGATGCAGTACCAGCGTACCGGCGCGAACGCACGCGGGCATCGCGCAAATTCACCGGATCGGCTAGTGCGTTTGCACGGGGACGGAACGGGGAAGCGGGAACGGGAAATGCGTCGTGACACGCGCGATGCGGGACGACAGACGCGGGAGGCGCGCCGCGCGCCGCTTGGCGGGACGGCGCACGCAGGCGGCGCGGCATGCGAATGTACTATTGCGCAGGGTACATCCGTGCCTCTCGACCGCGTCGACCGCGTCGACCGCACGCGATCATCGCGGCGCGCGCCGGCCGCACATGTCGGCGCTTATCGGCGCGGCGGCGACCCGCCCGGCAACAATATCGACCACGTGGACCACCGATCAATGGACGAACGAGTCAACGAACAGGTGCTCAAGTCGCATACCGACCGGCGCCAGCTGCATCAGATCATCGCGGGGCTCACCGAGGGCGTGATCCTCATCGAACCCGACCAGCGCATCGTATGGGCGAACGAGGCCGCGCTCGCGATGCACGGCGTGACCGAGCTCGACGCGCTCGGCGCGGACGTCACCGAGTATCGCGAGCGCTTCCGGCTGCGCTACCGGAACAACCGTCCGGTGCGCGACGGCCACTATCCGATGGACCGCGTGATCGCGGGCGAAGAGTTCAGCGACGTGACGGTCGAAGTCGAATCGGCGGCCGACGAGAACGTGAGCTGGGTTCACCGGATCCGCAGCCTCGTGCTGACGAACGCGGCCGGCGAGCCCGACTGTCTCGCGCTCGTGCTGCACGATGCGACCGAATGGGCGAGCGCCGAGGACCGCTTCGAGCGCACGTTCAACGCGAACCCGGCGCCGGCCGTGATCTGCCGGCTCGACGACCTGCGCTACGTGAAGGTCAATCAAGGCTTCCTCGAGATGACGGGCCATGCGCGCGACGACGTGCTCGGCCGCTCCGTCTACGAACTCGACGTGCTCGAACAGGCCGAGCGGCGCGAACTCGCGATCGAGCGGCTGGGCGAGGGCGCGACGATCCCGCAGATGGAGGCCGTGCTCAAGCGCGCGGACGGCGGCACGAAGGCGGTGGTGGTCGCCGGGCAGCCGATCGACATGAACGGCGAGCCGTGCATGCTGTTCACGTTCATGGATCTCGAGCCGCGCAAGCAGGCCGAGCTCGCGCTGCGGCAGAGCGAGGAGCGCTTCGCGAAGGCGTTCCGGATGGCGCCGGTCGCGACCGCGATCGTCACGGCCGACGGTTTCGTGCTGCTCGACGTGAACGATGCGTTCGTCGGGATGGCCGGCCATGCGCGCGACGACCTGCTCGGCAAGTCCGCGGACGAGATCGGCCTGTGGGCCGAACGCGGCGCACGGCAGTGCATCGACACGCAACTCGCGCGCGACGGCAACGTGCGCAATGCAGATGTGCAGATCCGGACGCGCGACGGCGACGTGCGCGATTGCGTCGTGTCGGCCGAGCCGGTCGCGATTCACGGGCAGGATTGCCTGCTGATCGCGCTGCTCGACATCAGCGATCGCAAGCGCACCGAGATGGAACTCGTCTATGCGATCGAGACCGCGATGCAGGATGCGTCGTGGTTCAGCCGCACGCTGATCGAAAAACTGGCGAACGTGCGGCGCGCGAATGCGCCGGACGCGGGCGCGCAGCTGTCGGACCTTACCGCGCGCGAGCGCGACGTGTTCGACCTGCTGTGTCACGGCCTCGCCGACAAGGAGATCGCCGGCCGTCTCGGGCTCGCGCCGAACACGGTCCGCAATCACGTCGCGACGATCTACGCGAAGCTCGACGTGCATAGCCGCGGCGAGGCGATCGTGTGGGCGCGCGAGCGCGGGATTGTCGGCACGTCCGACACGAACGGTGCGCGAGGCGAGAAAGCTGCCGACAAGGACGGCAAGAACTGACGCCGGCCGTCGGGCCATCGGTGCGAATGCACCATGCAGGCTGGTGCATCCGCATCTGCCGCGCGCGGCGCGCGGCTGCGATCCTGTCCACTCGGCGGTGCGGCGCGGGCTGCCGTGCCGCTGTCTCTCTCCCCAACTCATCGCAGGAGACGACCATGGACAGGAATCGCATCGAAGGCAAGCTCAAACAGGTGAAGGGTTCGGTCAAGGAAGCGCTCGGCAAGGTGACGGGCGACCGCGAGACGGAAGCGGAAGGCGTGGCGGAGCAGCAGGCCGGCAAGCGTCAGGAGCAGGCCGGCGAGGCGGCCGATGCGGTGCGCAAGCAGACGGGCACCGACCGGCATTGAGCGGCACCGGGCGCCATTGATCGAATCGCGCGAGGTGCGCTGCGTTGCCGCCGTGCGGCACGGCGATGATTCTCCATCGGCATGACCCGGCGCGGCCTTGGGGCAACGGTACGTGCGCCCATTCCGCTCGATGCGTTCGCTTCCAGGCCGCCGTCGCGTGGGCCGCGGATCGGTGGCACGGGCACTTGATGACAATTCCTCACAACATAGTTCCGATATTTCGTTTGCTGCACGCGTATTGGCTACCCACAATCGGTTCACCTCTTTCGCGCTGACAGGTTCCCCGGAGACGGAACCGCGGTGATCGACCGGCAGGCGATGCGCCATGAGCGATGCCCCCGGCGACAGAAAAAATCACCGGCACGCGGGAGGTCGCCGGCGCGCGATGGTCGCGCGTCGCATCCCGACCCACAGAAGAAGGATTGGCCGATGACGTTCCGCATTCGTTCGCTTTCCGGCATTGCATTGACCGCTGCGATTCTCGCGTTCCAGACGGGCGCGGCCCATGCGCAGGAAACCGTCGTCAAGGTCGGCGTTGCCGTGCCGCTGACCGGCGGCGGCGCCGCGTACGGCAAGGACATCGAGAACGGCGTGCGCATGGCCGTCGACGAGGCGAACGCCGCGCACCCGACGATCGGCGGCAAGCCGGTGAAATTCGTCGTCGCGTCGCAGGACGACCAGAGCGATCCTCGCATCGGCGTGCAGGCCGCGCAGCAGCTGACCGACGCGCAGGTGGCCGTCGTCATCGGCCACTTCAACTCGGGCACGACGCTGCCCGCGTCGAAGATCTACGCGAAGGCCGGCATTCCGATGATCACGCCGTCGGCGACCAATCCCGACATCACGCGCGCCGGGCTCGGCACCGTGTACCGCGTGATCGCGACCGACGCGCAGAACGCCGGCAATGCCGGTGCGTATGCGGCGAGCGTGACCAAGGCGAAGCGCATCGCGATCATCGACGACCGCACCGCGTTCGGACAGGGCGAAGCCGACGAATTCGAGAAGGCCGCGAAGTCGAACGGCGGCACGATCGTCGCACGCGAATTCACGAACGACAAGGCCGTCGACTTCAGCGCGCAGCTCACGAAGATCAAGAGCACGAATGCCGACCTGGTGTTCTTCGGCGGCCTCGACGCGCAGTCCGCGATGCTGGTCAAGCGCATGCGCCAGCTCGGCATCCGCGCGCAGTTCCTGGCCGGCGGCGGCGTGATGAACGCGAACTTCATCAGGCTCGCGGGCAATGCGGCCGAAGGCGCGTCGGTGTGGGAGTACGGACAGCCGCTGTCGCGTCTCGCGAAGGGCAAGCAGTTCGAAACGAAATTCAAGCAGAAGTACGGCGTCGACATGCTCGCGTATGCGCCGTTCGCGTACGACGCGACGTGGATCGCGATCAACGCGATGCAGAAGGCGAACTCGACGAAGCCGGCCGATTTCAACGGCGCGCTGAAGGGCACGCGGTACGACGGCATCACCGGCACGATCGCGTTCACGAACACGGGTGACCTGAAGAACCCGAGCTCGACGCTGTATGAAGTGAAGAACGCCGCATGGCAGCCCGTCACCACGCAAACGGCGGACTGAGTACCCGAATTACCCGAATGCGCGCGGACTTTCGCGGCGAGCCCGGACGTGCTGAAATAGCCACAGCGATCGGATCCGATCGCGGCGCATGTCGGGGCGACTCGCCGGGGGCACGGTCTGCCGCGCACGGCGCCGCGCGCGACGCGGCACGAACAACCTTCGGGCGCGGCCGGCCGGCCGCGCCTTTCACGTGCAACTGGAGTCAGTCGTGAGTTCTCAAGTCGTCATCGTCGGCGGTGGTGTGATCGGCAGCTCGATCGCCTATTTCCTGCGCGCTACCGATCCGACGGTGTCCGTCACCGTCATCGAACGCGATCCCACCTATGCGAAATCGTCGTCGGCGCTGTCGGCCGCGTCGATTCGCCAGCAGTTCTCGACGCCGCTGTCGATCGAGATGTCGCTGTTCGGGATCGACTTCCTGCGCACGATCGGCGAGCGGCTCGAAGTCGACGGCACGCGGCCGTCGATCGATCTGCATGAAGGCGGCTACCTGTTTCTCGCGACGCCGGCTGGTGACGCGACGCTGCGCGAGAACCACGCGCTGCAGACGAAGCTCGGCGCCGATATCCGGTTGATGGATTGCGACGCGCTGCGCGCGAAGTTTCCCTGGCTGAACGTCGACGATCTCGTGTCGGGCGCCTATGGCGCGAGCGGCGAAGGGTGGTTCGACGGGTACGGGCTCGTGCAGGCGCTGCGCAAGAAGGCGCAGGCGCTCGGCGCGCGGTATGTGCCGGCCGATGTGACCGGCGTCGTGCGCGATGGTCGCAAGATCACGCACGTGGTGACGAACGACGGCGAGCGCTACGCATGCGACACGCTCGTCAACGCGGCCGGTGCGTGGACGCGCACGCTGTCGTCGATGATGGGCATCGACATTCCCGTGTACGCGCGGCGTCGCAGCATCTTCAACGTGTCGTCGCCGGCGAAGCTCACCGATTGCCCGCTGCTGATCGATCCGACCGGTGTGTATTTCCGGCCGGAAGGACGCACGTACATCTGCGGGACGTCGCCGAGCCCCGATCGCGACCCCGACGACCTGCCGCTCGACGAGGTCGATCACGACCTGTTCGACGAGGTGATCTGGCCGACGCTCGCGAATCGCGTGCCGGCGTTCGAGGCGCTGCGCGTGGAGAACTGCTGGTCCGGGTACTACGAGTACAACGTGTTCGATCACAACGCGATCATCGGGTATCACCCCGAGCTCGACAACGTCGTGTTCGCGAACGGGTATAGCGGGCACGGGCTGCAGCAAGGGCCCGCGACCGGGCGTGGAGTGAGCGAGCTGATCCTGGGCGGGCGATACGAATCGCTCGACCTGTCGTCGCTCGGCTGGGAGCGTGTGCTCGAAAACCGGCCGATCGTCGAAAAGAACGTCGTGTAGCGCGGCGTGACCGCCCGGTGTGTGGTGGGCGGGATTCTCCTTGTGTCTCAATCTGATTGGCCCGGCTTTGCCGGGCTTTTTTTGGGTTCATCGCAGAGCAAGCGGCCACCGTGCTCTGTCACCCGCTGGTAGCGGCCCGGCCAGTCAAGCTTCTCCAGCGTCGGCCACCGCAGCGTTCGCACCAGACCCGGCGTCGGGGCACGTGCAGCACCACCCGGTACTCGAACAACGGCAGATCACGTACCCGCCGTACGGTCGTTTCATGAATCTGCTGGTAATGTGCACCCGACTGCTCGCAGTACATGACCTTGCTGACCGGCTTCAGGTAGAGCGACAGCGTGCGGCTATCGCCTTGCGGCCACTCCACTCGATATAGCCGATAGCTGTCCAGCAGCCCAGTGCTTGCAGTGCCTTGCGATCGAGCAATTCTTCCTCCGACTTCCTCAAAATCAGGTGTCAGATTATGCAATCGCTCGAAAACCCTCCACGGTTTCCTGCGATGAACCAAATATAAGCACCTCAGCAAGTCACCTCGCTTGCCGCGAGACACGAACACGTGTCTAGAGATTAGAACTTTCTCCAGCACCGTCTGCACTGTAGCCGATGAGTTGAAATCCCCATCGCATACGCCCAAACGCGCGGTATCGCTGCGCCAATCACGCTGAACGCAGACCCGCTGATCTCACGCGTGACCGCGTCGGCCGCGAGCGCGTCGTCATCAGCAGCGGCGGCGGCAGGCTATCACGAGACGTATGACGCCGCTTGAATGGCCAGTAGAGCATGGTGAAACGACAGCCGGTCGGAAAGGCTTGTAAATCAATGCAAAATCACGGATCGAAGGCTTGCCTATCTGACGCTGCTCGTGCAGTCTCATTTTAGTAATCTGTTGTACTGCACGATGCCCGTCCACTTATAAGCGGCGAGCTAGCTCAAAGACTATTCTTGCGGGATCCCCAATGTATAAAGCGATTGCACGAAGCACCGTACGCGCGATACCCTGCGCTTTGCTTCTGAGCGCGTGCGCCTACGTAATACCGCCGCATCACAACGTCGATACGGAAAATCCCACGTACGATCCCGCAACGTCGGCGAGAATGAGGGTCCTCTCGGCGAACGGCCCGGAAAAGAGTGTTACGTTCTGGCAAGGAGACTGCGACGAACCCTCATCCGATCAGGGCGCGGTGAAAGCCAATGACGGTTTCGTATCGTCGTGGAACTATTCGTCGCGTAGCGTCGTAATTGGGATGCCCCCGAGCCCCCGCAAGGGAATGCGCGTTGAAAGTCTCTTTGGCCGGGACCAAATTCGGGAGTATGTCGTACCCGCTGATAGGCCAATTACGTTGGCACTGGCGATGAGTATCTACACGGGTCAGTATGGTGGAACGATTGGCTGCAAAGTGCCGCCGGTAACATTTACGCCGGTTGCCGGGCAGGACTATGACGTGTTTCTGGACACTGAGCGTCGTGCTTGCTCGACGGTCATCCGTCGAATCGACAAGGATGGATTGGATCAGCAGGTTCCTGCGATAACTGCCAAGAAATGTTCGGCTAGTATGCAGCCGAATTCCGCGGCCGCCAAGTAACGCATGATGCATGTGCGTTTAGCATCAGACTTGTCTTGATGCGGACAGGCATTTCCCTGCGACGGCTTTGCAGTAATGCGAACTTACCCGCGTGAGCGAACAGTTCCATGTTGCTTCCCGCCGTCGCTTTGGTCGCGTTGTACGCGGCCAACCCTTTCAATTTCGCGGTTCCATTCGTCGGAATTGTGGGCGACGGAGTGCTGGTTCCGATGGCGTTGCATTTGATGATCCGATGTCTTCCGATCAGCTACAACATCTACACCACAGATGAGGCATAAAACCGGTCAGTCGGCATCTGGCTATCGTCAACAATCGGCAGGCCTCATCAGATTTCCTCTGTCGCCCTTTGTTTGGTGGAGATTTTTAGACCATCGTTAATGGATTTTAATTCCACCAATGAGTAACAATGCCTTTATTGCTAAAGTCAATGAACAACTGGCGCGCATATCCATTTTCTTTCGCTGCCTTCCCATCCTGAGCGGAAGTCGCGATCGTTTTGGCACCGTTAACCCTTCTATTTGCGCCATTAACTTGATCACTAACGGCGCCCACTGTATTTTGAGCCGTAGATAAACCCATTTGAGATAAACCGGAAGTAATTCCACTAAGCATCCCTCCCATGCGTTCCATTACATTTGGAGTCGATGCGGTACTTTCATTGTAATACCAAGTTTCCCTGCCATCATCTTTCGTTTGCTTGGAATTTGAATCTCCATATAGCGCAACCACATCGGCCTTCGTGGTTTTTCCTACAACAATGTGTTGCCTGACATAGCTCGGTGAAAATTTATCCATTTGATTACCGCTGCTTGACGGCATTTGCGTACAGGCTGTGGTGCTTGCCAGAATTGAAATTGCAAAAAGCGAAATCAACGTTTTCATATATTTGACCCTGAATGGTTCATTCAACCATCATAATGGAAGTGAAATTTGTCTTGCACCAGACGGTTGCATGAAAATACGAACGACAATTTGATCGAACGTCGGGGTATTAGACCCCTGGATAGTATCGGCCCCAGCCATTTTGCATGTGGACTCCCATAATTATTATTCTCGATCGACGAATCGTCGACCGACATCAACTTCATCGCCGGTACGACAGATCTAACGCCATGGCAGTAAGAAAGAAATTGTCCGCCCCCAATTCGAATTAAGAAGTTGTTATTTCTAAAATGAAAGAGGGTAATTCGCGGCACCCTCTCTTTGATAAGGTATAGCACTACGTAAGATAGGTGCAATGAAATCGACGGGTACTTTGCAATCCTTGACATTTCACAATAGCTCCCTCGTCGAGCACAAGCTCAATCGATTTCGACGTTGATACACGCTGCAATGCCGCGCTGGTACATATGAAAAGGTGAAGGACTGCGGTTCTGCAACCAGCCACGTAGGGCCAATGGCCCGGACGCTGATGACTATCGGCCTTCGTCCATCTATGCCCATGGCTACCGGCTTGAGCGAGTCTGAAAGTGAGGTCGCGCTATTCAGCAACGGCGATCGGAGAGGCGCTGCCGAGCTTAATGACGTGTGTCAGCCGCGATCATGCGTCGACCAATCGGGATTTCGCTAAGGCCGCCATTTGTGCATCGTGCTCGATCACAACCCGCTCAAGCGCGATCCGCTCATGCTCGCTCGGTTGCCCACATTCCCCCCTTTGCATGCGAGCGACGATGGCGTTCAGAACATCTCCTGCTTCACGATAGCGAGACAGATCGACGTCGTCTGGATCTCGAGGAAAGAAGGCGAGATACACCACATTCAATAACGTCGCTATCGAATCGACGCCGGTACGACGCGTTAGGAGCGTAGCTAGTGCCCGGTGATGCTTGAGCGACAAGCGCTGCACATCCCGAGTCGGTAGCGGGAGAAGTTGTGCTTTCGTCAGGCGTCGACGTACAGCGCGTGGCTTCGTCGCGTTCATTCGTTTGGTGTGGTGACCTGCTCCCCGCGTTTAGTACGGTGACGGTGTAGAGTTCGTTCCAGCCACTGACGCAAGTCGGCAACGATCTTGGCATTTTGTGCGGGCGACACCTGTATGCAAGGCGACACGGTTTCCTGCGATGAACCTTTTTTTATCGGAGCGGGAGGCCGGAGGCGTGGTTCCGGCGCGAGCGGCTCAGGCCAGCAAGCAGGCGATCAGATCGTGCGTCGTGCGCACCTCGTACTTCCGCAGCAAGCTCGCACGATGAATATCGACCGTGCGCGGGCTGATGTTCAGCTCCTTGCCGATTTCCTTGCTGGTGAGCCCGTGAACCAGGAATGCCGCGACGTCGCGCTCGCGTTCGGTCAACGTGCTGGCGACGTCGGGATGCTTCGCGTCGGCCGACAGGTCGGTGAAGGTCCAGACGGCCAGCTCGAAAGGCCGCTTCGGGTTGTAGCCGAAGCCACACACGGTGACCCAGAAATGGCTGCCGTCGACGCGGCGCATGATGCGATCGTCGCTGAACCCCGCACGCTTCGCGAGCAGCGGCGCGAGGCGACGGCCGGTCGTCGCGAAGTCCTTCTGCTGCGGATACAGCTTCGCGAACGACTGGTCGATGATGTCGTCGCGGGTCGCCCTGAACAGTTGCAGCGCCTTCTCGTTGCAGTCGATCATGATGCGCTCTTTCGCCACGATCGCGGCGACGGGAAGATGCCTGAAGAGATCTTCGTAGTCGAGGCTTGGCATCGTGTCGGTCATGTTCGGCATCGGGTCGGCGGGTCCGAACCGTGGTCGGACCCAGGCTATCGGGCAGGTTCGCTCCTGTCGGATTGTAGCCGTAGCGCTTGCAGCACATTCAACCGACGTGAAAGACGCAGCAGTCGTGCCCTTCGCCCGCGCACCGGAGTTCGGCCGAATGCGCACGCGGGCCCCTGCTCGCCGTGTCGGGCGCGGTGTCGTTGACCCAGTCCATTGCGCCGGCGAACCAGCCCGCGAACATGTAGCAGAGCTTGCCGTGCTTGTCGGGCTGGGCCAGCACGAAGGACGAGTGATGCAGATGGATGCGCGCGTGCGACGTCGCCGGATCGGCTTCGGCAATGCTGAACACGCCCCAGCCGCGCTGCGACAGCCGCTTCAGATAATGTTCGAACACGGCCATGCCGGCGATGCCGTGCTGCTTCGCCTCCTTGTCGCACCAGTGATAGGCCGACTTGTAGCCGGCCTTGTAGAGAATCGACGCGTAGGCTTCGCGGCCGAGCGCCTCTTCCACGGCGACATGATTGTTCGTGAAGAAATGGCGCGGCACGTACAGCATCGGCAGCGCGTCGGTGGTCCAGACACCGGTGTCCGGATCGACGTCGATCGGCAATTGTGGCTGCATGGCGGGTGCGTGGTGGGTTCGTGTCGTGTGATTCAACCGTTCCAGACTTCGCCGAACACCCGCAGCCAGTTCTCGCCCATCACCTTCCTGATGCGCGACTCGCTCCAGCCGGCGCGTTGCATCGCGGCCGTCAGGTTCGGGAATTCGCCGATCGTGCGGATGCCTTCCGGATTGACGACCTTGCCGAAGTCCGTCAGGCGGCGATAGCGGCCCTTGTCGTGCGTGATCCAGTCGAAGAACTCGGTGCTGTAGCCCTGCGTGAAGTCCGTGCCGATTCCGACCTTGTCCTCGCCGATCACGTCGATCACGTATTCGATCGCTTCGAGATAATCGTCGATGGTTGCATCGGCGCCGCGTCGCAGGAACGGCATGAACATCGTGACGCCCACGAAGCCGTTCGCTTCCGCGATCTCGCGCAGTTGCTCGTCCGTCTTGTTGCGCGGATGTTCCTTCAGCGCGGACGGGCAGCAGTGCGAGTACGTGACCGGCTTCTTCGAACAGGCGATCGCGTCGGACGAGGTTTTCGCGCCGACGTGCGAGAGATCCACCATGATGCCGACGCGGTTCATCTCCTGGATCACTTCGCGGCCGTAGCCGGACAACCCGCCATCCGGTTCATAGGAACCCGTGCCGACGAGGTTCTGCGTGTTGTAGCAGAGCTGCACCACATTCACGCCGAGTTCCTTGAACACTTCGATATAGCCGAGGTTGTCCTCGAACGCATATGAGTTCTGGAAGCCGAGGATGATGCCGGTCTTGTTCTCCTTCTTCGCGCGCAGGATGTCGTCCGTCGTGCGCACCAGCGTGAGGATTTCACTGTATTCGCGGATCTGCTGCTTCATCTCCGCGATGTTGTCGATCGTCTTCTGGAAGTCTTCCCACACGGAGACCGTGCAGTTGACGGCCGTGACGCCGCCCTTGCGCATGTCTTCGAACACCGATCGCTCGAAGCGGGAGATGTTCAGGCCGTCAATGATGATGCTGGCGTCGTGAAGGCTCGTCATGGTGTTTCTCCATGCGTTGGTTTAGTCGGCCCCGTTTGCACGAGCGGGGCGTGTACTCAAACCGCGCCTTCGACGCCGCGCTTGGCGGACTGGCCGGTTCTCGCGGTTGCCGGACCTGCGTCTTCGAGCGCCGTCTTCGACGTTTCCGGCAGGGACAGGCCGCCGATCATCGCCAGGATCGACACGGCGATCAGGTAATAAGCGGGCGACAGGTTGGTCCCGGTCGCCGAGATCAGCCACGTGGCGACGAGCGGCGCCGTGCCGCCGAAGATCGTGTACGCGAGGTTGTACGTGATCGCCGATGCGGTATAGCGCGTTTTCGTCGCGAACACTTCCGACATCAGCGGTGCCGTCACGACGCCCGAGAACACCGCGCCGATGGCCAGCAGTGCGACGCCGGCCAGCGATTGCGACAGCACGCCCGAGCCGCCCAGCGAGAACGCCGGATACACCGACACGATGATGAAGAGGCCGGTCGTGGCGATCGTCGCGCGGCGGCCGACGAGGTCGGAGAAGAAGCCGGCGACCGGGCACAGGGCCGCGGCGAAGAAGAGGGCGAGCACCGTCACCAGGAGCGACGTGCCGCGAGACAGGTGCCCGGCCACTTGGAGGTAGGTCGCGAAATACGTCGTGAACGTGTAGAACGACAGCGCCGTCACGGACACGAACGCGCCGAGCTTCAGGATATTCAGCGACTGCGAACGCAGCGTTTCCATCAGCGGCGCATGCGCGATGTCGTGCTTGCCTTCGAGTGCCTGGAACGCGGGCGTTTCATTCAGGTTCACGCGCAGGTACACGCCGATGAGGCCGACCGGTGCCGCGATCAGGAACGGCACGCGCCAACCCCATTCGACCATTGCCTGCGACGACAGCGACGATTCGAGCAGATAGGCGACCACGGCCGCGCAGGCGAACGACGAGAAGGTCGACACCGGCACGAAGCTGCCGAAGAACGCGCGGCGGCGGCGCGGTGCGTGTTCCATCACGTACGCGCATGCGCCGGCGTATTCGCCGCCTGCCGAGAACCCCTGGACGCAGCGGATGATCGTGAGCAGCAACGGCGCCCAGTAACCGATGCTCGCGTAGGTCGGGAGCAGGCCGATCAATGTGGTCGAGCCGGCCATCATCAGGATCGTCAGCGCAAGCGTGCGCTTGCGGCCGATCCGGTCGCCGATGACGCCGAAGACCAGGCCGCCCAGCGGGCGGAATGCGAAGGCCACCGCGAAGACGGCGAACGTCTTCAGGAGACCGACCGTGGGGTCGCCGCTCGGAAAGAATTCGCGCGTCAGGATGGTGGCGAGAAAGCCGTATGCGGCGAAATCGAACCACTCGACGAAATTGCCGATCGAGGCTGCGGCGATCACGCGTCGTAGCGTGCTGGTATCGACGTCCTGGGTGGTCATGGTCGTGTCCTCTTCGTAGGTGTGGTTCGGTTCGCGTCGAAAACATCGTAGGGACGCCAATTACCTAGGTCCATACGTGTCAATTACCTAGGTAATCGGGGGCGGGGCGGGGGGCGGCTGCCGGCCGGCGTTGCCGGAGTTGAATAAGGGAGCGTGGAGGCTAGACTGGAAGTTCCCCATGCACACCATGGAGGGAGACATGACGACCATCTATGTCGTGAAGACCGGGCTTCAGTTCCTCTGTACCGGCGAGGACGGCGACATCGGCATGGCACCGGAGATCGAGGAAGCGATGTCCTTTCTTTCGTATGAAGAAGCGAAAAAGGTGGCAAGCGAGAACGCCGATCCGGGATATGAGATTCTGGCGGTCGATATTGTGTGCCGCTGATGGGGGAGTTTCGCGGCGAGGGGCTCGATGACGGAAGATGCCTCGGGGGCGCGCGCATCTTGGGGCTAGGTGCGGCGTCGCTTCCGTGCGGCCATCAACGCATGTAGCGGCACACCTGTAGTCACCTGTGACAACTGCCACGGCCGCGAACCGCCGTGAAGCGCCAACACGTACCGGTCGAAAACCGTCGAACGTACTCTATTTGTGCGCGCGGCACGGCCGCATCACGTCCCTCAATCGATGATCAAACCGCAAGACATGATGCATATGGGTATCGGTTGTCGATATCGATCGCTTTGAGCAATCTTGTAGCCATTGGGCTACATCGGTGCCTGTTTCATCAATTTTTGTATCCCAGGGGATACAAAATCGCGGATGGCAATTTGTGCCTCGGGGATCGGTGATTGAAGCCGCCGGCTTCTCGGATACGGGCACGGCCGACAATGGAAGAGAAGTGATCGGGCGCTCGGAATTGCCTGGAGAGCGCGGGAAAGGGAGTTGATGCGGGCCACCGAGCAACACGGCGAGCGCCGCCCATTTGATGACCAAACCGCAAGACCTAGTGCATAGATATCGTTTGCCGCAGCGTTAATGACTATCGACAATCGTGGCTCGAATTCCCGCCGTTGGCGCCAGAAGCGCCTTGGCGGGCGGCACCCGTCGGCTATCCCGGCCGTCGCTGCCATCCAGCTCACGACGACATGTACGCGTTCACGCCCTCATTCCAGAATCCTGCCGGTTCGCCGATCCGCGAGCTGTTCAAATACCTCTCCGAGCCGGGGATGATTTCGTTCGCCGGCGGTTACCCGGCCAGCGACCTGTTCGACGTCGACGGCCTGAACGCCGCCGCCGAACGCGCATACGCCCAGCCGGTCCGCTGCCTGCAATACGGCCCGACCGACGGCCTCGCCGAACTGAAGCAGCAACTGATCGCGTTGATGGCGCGCCGCAACGTGACGTGCACGCCCGCCGAACTGCTCGTCACGACCGGCTCGCAGCAGGGCCTCGATCTGCTATTGCGCGTGATGGTCGGCCCCGGCGACGTCGTGCTGACCGAACAGCCGGCGTACCCGGCGACGCTGTCGGCGATGCGTCTGCAGCAGGCGCGCATCGTCACGATCCCCGTCGACGGCGAAGGGCTCGACGTCGACCGCCTCGCGTCGCAACTCGCATCCGGCGCGATCGCGCAGCCGAAGCTGCTCTACACGGTCCCGACCTTCGCGAACCCGACCGGCGCGACGCTCACGCGCGAACGCCGGCTGAAGTTGCTGCGCCTCGCGGTGCAATACCGTTTCCTGATCGTCGAGGACGATCCCTACGGCGACCTGCGTTTCGCGGGCGAACCGGTGCCGTCGATGCTTGCACTCGCGAACGACGTCGAAGGCGCGCGCGACTGGATCGTGCATTTCGCGAGCCTGTCGAAAATCGTCGCGCCGGGGCTGCGCGTGGGCTGGACGATCGCGCCGGCCGAAATCGCGCGGCGCTGCGTGATCGCGAAGCAGACGGTCGACCTGTGCAGCACGCCGTGGACGCAAGCCACCGCCGCCGAGTATCTCGCCGACGGCGCACTCGAACGCCATCTGCCCCGCATCACGGCGGCCTACCAGCGCAAGTGCGACGCGATGTGCGACGCGCTGCGCGACGGTCTCGGCGACGCGATCACGTTCCATCGTCCCGAAGGCGGGATGTTCGTGTGGGCGCGCATCGGCGCGGTGTCGTCGGATGTGCTGCTGCAACAGGCGATCGCGAACAAGGTCGTCTTCGTGCCGGGCAAGGCGTTCTTCGCGGACAACGTCGACGCGGCATCGCTGCGGCTGTCGTTCGCCGCACCCGATGTCGACGCGATCCGGGAAGGCGTGGCGCGCCTCGTGCGCGCGTATGGTGCGGCGCTGGCCGCGTGAGGAGACACACATGAACATCGTCATCAACCACACCGCATGGATGGACCAAGCGCCGGGCATGGCCGATATTCGTCCCGTCGAGCACAAGTCGTCGCAGATCGGCGCGGGGCCGCAGTACGTGGCCGACGTACTCGGCCGCTTCGGCGCGGAGTCGACCGACACGCGTGACGCCGCACCGGCCGTCCTCGGCTACAACTGAACCCCGCGGCGGCGGGCTCGCAAGGAAAGCTCGTCGCCGAAACGGTTAAGCTGTCGCGATCGAATCGCGCAGGATCGCCACGCCATCATGTCCGACACCGACACCCACTCCGAATCGCTGACGGAAACGTACGACCGCCTTTGGTCCTGCCTCGAGTCCGGCGTCGGCGCGCAGCGCTCGCCGTTCACGATGCTGCAGGCCGCGACGCTCGGCCTCGATGGTGCGCCGAAGGTGCGCACGATCGTGTTGCGGCAAGTGAGCCGCGCCGATCGCCTGCTGTCGTTCCATACCGATGCGCGTTCGGAGAAGGTCGCGGAATTGCGCCGTGACGCGCGTATCGCCATCGTCGCGAACGATCTCGATTCACTCGTGCAGATTCGCGCGGAAGGCGTGGCATCGATCTGCGACGACGAAGCGCAACGTCGCGCGGTCTGGCAATCGAGCCGTCCGCATACGCTGCTGCTGTATCGCGCACCGCTGCGCCCCGGCACGCCGATCGGGTCGCCCGAAGAGGCGCACGTCGCGGCAGGCGCAACCAGAGTCACATCGGCCACCGACGACGGCTACCGGAACTTCTGCCTGCTCCACGTCACGGTGACGCGCATCGACTGGCTCGAACTCGCGCGCGGCGGCCATCGCCGCGCGGTGTTCGACGTGAACGACGACGGCTACGAAGGCCGTTGGGTCGCACCCTGACGGCGACGTCCGCGTTTCCGCTACAAACCCGTACAAGTCAGACAAATCCCGGATACATCAGACCTTTCAAATGGGCAACGCCGCGTGACCGGCGCGCGCCCGAATGAAAGCGAAGGCGCGCTCCGACGCGCGGCATGTTCACTTTCCACTTCACGAAAGGAGATGCCGAACGATGTCTTCCACACCGTTTTCCCCGACGCGTCGCCACCTGCTGGCCACTTCCGTGGCCGCCGGGGTATCCGCGATGCTGCCCACCGCCGCGCTGCGTGCGGCCACCGGCGGCAACGGCATACGCCCGTTCACCGCCCATATCCCCGACGACGCACTGGCCGACCTGCGCCGCCGCCTTGCCGCGACGCGCTGGCCGGGCCGCGAGACCGTCGCCGACGAATCGCAGGGCGTGCGGCTCGCGCGTATGCAGGCGCTGCTGCGTTACTGGGGTACCGAATACGACTGGCGCAAGGGCGAGGCGCGCCTGAACGGCTTTCCGATGTTCATCACCGAGATCGACGGGCTCGACATTCACTTCATCCACGTGCGCTCGCGGCACGCGAACGCGATGCCGATGATCATGACGCACGGCTGGCCCGGTTCGATCTTCGAGCTGCTGAAGGCGATCGGCCCGCTGACCGACCCGACCGCGCACGGTGCGAGTGCCGACGATGCGTTCCACGTCGTCGTGCCGTCGCTGCCGGGCTTCGGTTTCTCGGGGCGTCCGGCGAAAACGGGCTGGGGCTCCGACCACATTGCGCGTGCCTGGGGCGAGCTGATGGCGCGGCTTGGCTATACGCGCTTCGTGTCGCAGGGCGGCGACTGCGGCTCGGTGATCTCGCACCGGATGGCGATGCAGCGCGTGCAGGGCCTGGCCGGGATTCACGTGAACATGCCGGCGACGGTGCCGCCGGACATCGCGACGCTGCTCCAGACCGACGCGCCGGCACCGGCGTTGCTGGCGCCGAAGGAGAAGGCCGCGTACGAGAAGCTCGCGACGTTCTATCGCGACAACTGCGGCTACTCGGCGATGATGGTCACGCGTCCGCAGACGGTCGGCTACGCGCTGGCCGATTCGCCGTCGGGTCAGGCCGCGTGGATGTACGACAAGATCTCGCAGTGGACCTACAGCGGCGGCGTGCCGGAACGGTCGATCCCGCGCGACGAGATTCTCGACGACATTTCGTTGTACTGGCTGACCAACACGGCGACGTCCGCCGCGCAGATCTACTGGGAGGATCACTCGAACAACTTCAACGCGGTGGACATCTCGCTGCCGGCGGCGATCACGGTGTTCCCCGGCGAGATCTACCAGGCGCCGCGCAGCTGGGCCGAGCGCAGCTATCACAACCTGATCTACTTCAACGAAGTCGACAAGGGCGGGCATTTCGCGGCTTGGGAGGAGCCGGAACTGTTCGCCCGCGAAGTGCGTGCCGGGTTCCGGCCGTTGCGTCGCGCGTAAGCGTGGCTTGACGGGAAAACGCGGGCCGGTGGCGATGCCGGCTCGTGTCGCGCGTCGCGCGCGGCCGACCGCGAACACCCGTTTCCGCCACGATTTTGAATCGCTGTATGTCGTACCCGAACACAGATACGTTGGGATACAAAGCGTCCGGGCGGTTCGGATATAAAACCGGTGAAGCGATTCACACGGCGGCGCGGTGCGATGCGCCGCCGCCGTGAATGGCGACACCGCATCGCCCGCACGTGCCGCGGGCCCCTTTCTTACCGATCGACAATGGAGAACGCGTCATGCCTGATACCGTCAACACCCGCCGCCGCCTGATTCTGGGCACGACACTCGCCAGCCTGAGCCTGGCCGACCTCGGGTTCGGCTCGCTGGCGCGCGCGCAGTCGGCGCCCGATTCGTCGACGCCGAAGCGCGCGGCCGGCGCGGCGTCGCTCGGCAAGATCCACCAGATCGACGCGGGCGTGCTGAACGTCGGGTATGCGGATCTCGGGCCGAAGAACGGCCCGGTCGTGTTTCTGCTGCACGGCTGGCCGTACGATATCTACAGCTACGCGGACGTTGCACCGCTGCTCACGGCGGCCGGCTATCGCGTGATCGTGCCGTACCTGCGCGGCTACGGATCGACGACGTTCCGCTCGGCCGACACGGTGCGCAACGGCCAGCAGGCGGTGACGGCCGTCGACATCGTCGCGCTGATGGATGCGCTCAAGATCGACCGCGCGGTGTTCGGCGGCTACGACTGGGGTGCGCGCACGGCCGACATCATCGCGGCACTGTGGCCGCAGCGCGTGAAGGCGCTGGTGTCGGTGAGCGGCTACCTGATCGGCAGCCAGGAGGCGAACCGCAAGCCGCTGCCGCCGCAAGCGGAACTCCAGTGGTGGTATCAGTTCTACTTCACGACCGAGCGCGGCGCGCTCGGCTACGCGGAGAATCGTGATGCGTTCAACAAGCTGATCTGGCAGCTCGCGTCGCCGAAGTGGCAGTTCTCCGACGAGACCTTCACGCGCAGCGCCGCGTCGTTCCAGAACCCCGACCACGTGGCCGTCGTGATCCACAACTATCGCTGGCGCCTCGGGCTCGCGCAGGGCGAAGCGCAATACGACGACATCGAGCGGAGGCTCGCGGCCGGCCCGGCGATCACCGTGCCGACGATCACGATGGAAGGCGACGCGAACGGTGCGCCGCATCCGCAGCCGGCCGCGTATGCGAAGAAGTTCACCGGCAAGTACCAGCACCGGACGATCACCGGTGGCATCGGCCACAACCTGCCGCAGGAAGCGCCGCAGGCGTTCGCGGATGCGATCCTGCAAGTGGAGCATCTGTGATGCGGGTACACGCTAATGTCGTGCAGCGCGGCGTGCGCCGTGCATGCGTCGCGGGCGTGCTGCTGGCCGGCGCGTTGTCGGTGAGCGGCCCGGCTGCGCTTGCCGAACGGCCGAAGCCGGCCGCGTCGCCGATCTACGGCGTGACGATTCCGCCCGGCTATCGGAAGTGGGAAATGGTCGCGCCGGCCGAGGAAGCGGCACCGCTCGACGAATTGCGCGTGGTGCTCGGCAACCCCGTCGCGATCCGCGCGCTCGAACAGGCGACGCTGCCGTTTCCGGACGGCGCGATCCTCGTGAAGCTCGCGTACAAGCGCAAGCAGTCCGACGAGTTCGCGCCGGCAACGGTGCCCGGCCAGGCGACGACCGTGCAGGTGATGGTGAAGGATTCGCGTCGCTATGCATCGACGGGCGGCTGGGGCTTCGGGCGCTTCATCAACGGCGTGCCGGCCGATATCGGTCAGCACCAGACCTGCTTCGCGTGTCATCAGGCGCGCGTGAAGAATCACGACTATGTGTTCACGCGGTTTGCGCCTTGAGGGGGCGAGCGTGGCGGAACCGGCGAATGCGTGTCGTGTGGGGTACGCCGTTCGCCGTTCACCATCGTTCTGATCGCCGGTGCCGAATTGCGGGTGGAGCGGCGGAGCGAACCCGGTCGCCAACGATTGCGCCGCCGCGTAGTTTGCATCACCACGAATAGCCTTGCATGCCGTAGTCGGTGTCGTGTCGACGACCCCACCAGGGGAGGTACGCGTTGTTGCCGCCGCGTGCGCGGAACCAGTCTTGGTCCGGATCGATCGGGGTGAGCTTCGACGGTGGTCTGACGACGACCGCGACGGGGTGCTCGGGGCCGGTCGTGCCTGCGACCAAGGCGTTGCCGCCGAAGTGGTTGATCCGGCCGATTGCGAGTGCGACATCGGTCAATGCGCTGCCGGTTCC